>CAYRVA010000029.1:0-6235 GCA_964427645.1 uncultured Candidatus Saccharibacteria bacterium
GCGTTCAGGAGCTCAAAGAGCTTTAGGGCGCCTTCCTCGCGAAATCCGTAGAGTTCCAAAAGATCTTCGCGGACGTGGAGATAACAGTAGAGCAGGAGAGGATCGCCCGGACCGGGGAGCACCGCAAGCGACTGTTTGTTCGTGAAAACCTTAAAGCCGATGCCGCCGACGCCGAGGACCAGAAAGCTCTCCCCAACGCTTTTCAAATTCCCTTCGAGCGTGTAAATCATTTCGCTTTTATTATAGCCGCTCCCAACTTGACCCGAAAGCGTCTTTTGGTTAGGATGTTCCTTGTTATATGCCAATTACTCGATCAGCCAAAAACGCCCTCCGCCAGAGCATCCGGCGCCGGGAAAGGAATCTCATGAAAAAGAAGGGGCTTACGGACGCCCTCAAGGCCTACCGCAAGCTCGTGGCCGCCGGGAAGAAAGAGGAGGCCGCCAAATACCTGGCGACCGTCTATAAGGCCGCCGACAAGGCCGCGAAAACCGGCGTCATCCACAAAAACCGGGCGAACAGGATAAAATCCAGATTGGCCAAGAGATTGAAGTGACAAAAGACCCGCCTCCTCGGCGGGTCGTTCTATTCTAGAACGAAATCCAAAAGCGCTTCTTCGTAATCCAAACCGCCGCTTTTCACCTTCACATCGTAGTCCGCAAGCCGCATAGCATCCCGGCCGCGCGCGCCGAATCCGAGCGAGTTGAAGATGTAAGCCGCCGCTTCTTTTTGCAGGAAAAGTTTTTCGAGGGCTTTCATCTTTTCCGCCCGGCCCTTCCCCCACATGATCGCCCGCGCCCCCTCGAAAACGGCCGCTTTGGCCGTCCATTCGACGAGAGATTCGAGCGCTTTCAGATCCACTGGCTGCGGCAGGCCTATCAAAGAAAGTTTCTCGAGTTCGTTTACGGCGTTCCAAGAGGCGTCCTCGGCGCTCGAGGTGAAACCGATGAAATACCGCATGGCCTCCGGTGAGAGGTCGAGCCCGCGGGCCTTAGCTTCCCCGAGGACGAATCTCTTAAGATCTTCTCCCGTGAGTTCATCGAAAAAGATCGAACGGGCCGGCTTCTTGAGGACGAAGTCGAAGGCTTTGACCGGTTTGCCGGAATCGGAAATAAAAACGAATATCTTCGGTTCCTCCAGGTATTTCTTGAGAGTCTTGGCCCATTCTTTTGCCTCGGCGCTCGTGCAGCCCCCCTTCGCCACCAAGACCTTGCTTGGCGCGAACATCGAGGGTTGGCTCAAAAAAGTTCCGGCTTTCTCTGCCGCTTCATCGTCCTCCTCGAAATCCAATTCCAAAAGGTCGGCCGATTCGTACTTCCTCAAATATTCCGCCAAAAATTCGCGCAGTTTTTTGTTGCGACGGTAGGAGTCGGACCCGTAAAGATGAATGATCATTTTGGTTTTTGGCAGTGCGGGCAAAAATGCGCCGACCGCTGGCCTATTTTTATCCTTTTGATGATAGCCCCGCACCGGGGGCATTTTCCACCCTCCCGGCCGTAAGCCCGGCGGATCAACTGATATTTGCCTTCCCGGCCGGATGTGTCCCGAAAATCATCCACGGAAGAGCCGCGCAGTTTGATGGCTTCTCTTAAAACGGAGCGAATTGAGCCGTAAAGGCGCTTCAGCTCGGCTATGCTCAAGCTGGCAGCGCTTCGGACGGGGTGAATTTTTGAAAGCCAGAGCGATTCATCGGCATAGATATTCCCCAGGCCGCTCAAGAAATTCTGGTCCAAAAGGAGCGGCTTTATTTTCGTCTTCTTTCCCGAGATGAGCCTCTCGAATTTGGCAAAAGTGAACTCTTTCTCCAGCGGTTCCGGACCCAAAGATCTGATCTCCACAAGACCGAGGATCTTTCCCTCCGGTCCGGCGACAACCTTCGCGAAACGCCTCAGATCGGAAAGGGCGAGCATGCGGCCGCTTTCCAAAAAGAAAATGAGGCGGATGAAACGGTTGCGGTCGGCGCCGAACGTCCCGCTCGTTTCGGACGGCACCCACTTTTGACCCCGCCAGATCTCCGGCAGGTCCTTACCGCCGGGATTCTTCCGCCAACTCCCGACGAGGAAATGTCCGGTCATTTTCTGGTGCGCGAGCATCGCGTACCCGTCCGAAAGACGGAAGATGATATTCTTGGCCCGCCGGCCGACGGAAGTTATCCGGCGGCCGACCACCGTCCGACGGAAGGCGGCCTCGGATTGCGGGCGGAAGTACTTCGGCCAATCGGTCCAGACGTCTTCGATAACGTCGCCTCTCACTTTCCTGTTGAGGTCGGTCGCGATCGTGTGGACTTCGGGCAATTCGGGCATGGTTCTATTTTATAAAAAATAAAGCAGCCGGGCGAGAAGCGAACCTCTCGCACGGCTGTCGATGATAACCTAGTAACTGGCACGCTGGATTTCCCCCACCCTCGTCATGTACTGCCACGCCGATGGGCCGTTCACCACCAGATCGATCCCGTCCAATTCCTTGTAACCGTAGAGTAACCGACGATTGTCCACGAAGACGAGTTGGATGTTCAGGTTCGTATCGTGGTACATCTCCACCGTCTTCAGGCGATAGATTTGCCCGGGATAGACGTAGGCTTTGTTGATGCCATTGATACGAACCGATACGACGTAGTTCGTGCAATTCGGGATCATCACGATGTTCATCCCGACCAAGTAAAGGTCCGGGAAGGACACGCGGCGGCTTTCACCGGAAAGAGCCAGCGGGTAGACGGGCACTCCATAGTACGAGGTCCGCCATCTTGTGGCGTCGTCCGGATAGGTCACTTGATCGAGCGTCCACGAAAAGCTGCCACCCTTTGAAAGGTGTAGGACCGTCATGCTCATTCCCACCCACTCCGTGCAAGCCGGGTCGCGATAGAAGACCGCGACGAGCGACATTACGGACTGGTTGAAGTTCAGGTGCCATTCGTCGAACACGCTCTCCCCGGGAGCGATCACGCAAACGCTGTCCTTTTGGTCGTTCGCGAATATCTTCGCGTAGAAGATTTGGGGATTAAAAATAGACACCTTGGTTTCGGCGGTTCCGACGTATCCGAGCGGCCCCGGCAGCGTGTTATTGACCGTGATTCGCATATTGCGGATCGGCTCGGTAACTGCGGTGAGCACCTCGGCGCAGCCGGCCAAACCGAGGGCCGCGAGCGCCATGAACAGAACTTTCAGATTCAATTTCAATTTTCAAACCTCCTTTTAGGCTTGCAAAATTATACATCTAAATATGGAAAATGTCAAAATAAGCCTGATGAAGGCTTATTTAGGGTATAATAGACCCAAATGGTACCTAACCAAGGCTTGGAAGAACAACTTGCCAGACAACGCCGGGCGGCCGAAGAGGACGACGCGAAACGCCGGGCGGCCAAGTTCGGTCTTTCCTACCTGGACCTGATCTCGACCCGGGTGCCAACGGAGATAAAGGCCAGGGCCCTGGTCCCCGAAGACAAAGCCAAAGCCGCTCTAATCTGCCCGCTTCAAGTCGTAAAAAAGACCCTGATCGTCGCCGCCTTCGATCCAGAGGGACCGGCGGCCAAAGTTATAATCGAGGGTCTGCGAAAAAACTACGACGTCAAAATCGTCATCGCTTCTCTCTCCGGCCTTAAGCACGCTTGGGGTTATTACAGCTACATCGTTCCTCAGAAGGAGATCAGCGGGAGAGTGGAAATAGACCAAGAGGAACTAAAGAAGATTGGCGCCTCGGTCACCGGATTGGAGCCGCTCCAAAAGCTGATAGCCGGCTTCAAAAGCCCTTACATCTCCCAGGTACTCGAAATAATCCTCGGCGGAGCCCTTGCTTTGGGTGCCTCCGACATCCACTTGGAACCGACCGAGAAGACCGGGTTGTTACGCCTCCGCATCGACGGCCTGCTTCATTCCGTCTATGACGGATTTTCGCCCCAGATATACCAATCCATCGTGACGCGGGTGAAATTGCTCTCCGGACTGAAATTGAACATCAAGGACGAAGCTCAAGACGGCCGTTTTACGATCGCCCTCGAGGACCGCGCGATCGAGATCCGCACTTCGATCATACCCTCGGAATACGGGGAAACGGCGGTACTCCGCCTGCTCGACCCGAAATCGCTAAGAGTAAATCTTGAGGAACTTGGCTGGCGCCCAGACGACCTCCAGATAGTCGAAGTGGAAGTTAAAGAGCCGAACGGATTGATCCTCAACACCGGCCCCACCGGCTCCGGCAAAACGACGACTCTGTACGCCTTCCTGCGCCACGTCCAAAAGCCGGAATTCAAGATAATCACGATCGAAGACCCCATCGAATACCATCTGCCCGGAATCTCCCAAACCCAAGTGGATGCTGAGGCGGGCTACACCTTCGCGGACGGACTTCGCTCTATCCTCCGCCAGGATCCGAACATCATCCTGGTCGGCGAGATCCGTGACAAGGAGACGGCCGAGATCGCTTTGAACGCCTCGCTCACCGGTCACTTGGTTTTCTCGACCCTCCACACGAACGACGCCGTTGGGGCCATCCCGCGCCTCTTGGACCTTAAGATCCAGACCAACATCCTGGGACCGGCCTTAAGTCTCGTCATCGCCCAGAGGTTGGTGCGCGTTCTCTGCCCCAAATGCAAGGTGGAGGACAAAACGGACGGCACCTTGGCCGAGAAAATAAAAAAATTTCTAGCCGGTCTTCCAGCCAGAGTCAAAAAAGACGACTATGGTTCGCCGAAAATATATAAGCCCGTCGGTTGCGACGCCTGCGGCCACCTCGGGTATAAGGGACGTACTTCGATATTCGAACTGCTCCAAGTAACAGAGGAGGTTGAGGCGGTGATCTATAAAAATCCGACCGAAATAGAGCTCAAGGTGTTGGCAAAAAACCAGGGGATGGTTACGATGCAAGAAGACGGCCTTCTTAAAGCGCTTAAGGGTGTCACGAGTTTGGAGGAAGTGGAACGCCTGACGGGACCGTTAGAGTGGATATAAATAAAAATCATCCCGAAGGGAGAACTGTGAGCATTTTTGCCAATGGTGGAGGCGAAATTAAGATCTCTCCGAGGAATTGCCCAGCCGGAACCAAGCAACCCGAAGCTGGGAGAAATCTCTTTGCTCACAGGTCTCCATTAAGGATGACGGAGACCATTGTAGCATAAGGGATTCCAAATGTCAAGTGGACAACCGCCCCCCAAGAGAACACTTCCCGGCCTCTTTGAGGCTGTTTTTTTTGACGAATTCCGCTATGATTGAATCGAAATAACGCATCGTCCGGCATGCCAAAAAAGGCCACTGAAATAAAAACGGAGGAAGAATCGCTGGAGGTCCTGCGACCTCAAAGCTTCGAAGATTACGTCGGGCAGGGAAAGATAAAAGCGAACGTCAAACTCATCATAGAGGCGGCAAAGGGGCGCCGCGAGGCCTGCGACCACCTGCTCTTTTACGGCCAAGCTGGTCTGGGAAAGACCACCCTCGCTTACATCATCGGTCGGGAAATGAACGTGAACGTTCGCTCCACATCAGGGCCGGCGATCGAAAAAGCTGGAGATATGGCCGCTCTTCTTTCTAATTTGGAATCGAACGAGATACTTTTCATCGATGAGATCCACCGTTTGAACAAGCTCGCGGAAGAGATACTCTATCCGGCGCTCGAGAGCCGCAAACTGCACCTCATTGTGGGCAAGGGGCCGTCGGCCCGGACGTTCACTCTGGATCTGCCGCCCTTCACCGTCCTTGGAGCAACCACGAAGGTGAATATGCTTTCCGCCCCTCTCCGTTCCCGCTTCGGCGCTACCTTCCGGCTGGACTATTACCAGAACGAGGATATCGAAAAGATAATCGCGAGATCGGCGAATATATTAGGCGTTAAAATAACGCCAGGGGCGGCCGCCGCCCTCGCTCACGCCGCTCGCTTCACCCCCCGCGTCGCAAACCGGCTTCTAAAGCGCGCTCGGGATTACGCCCAAGTTTATAAAAAGAACGTTGTCGACGAAGAGGTGGTAAAAGCGACTCTCGACATGCTCGAGGTGGACGATCTCGGCCTCGAAGAAGCGGATCGCGAGCTTTTACGCATCATCATCCAGAAATTCGGGGGCGGACCGGTCGGGTTAAAGACCTTGGCCGCGGCCTTGAACGAGGAAATGGACACGATCGAGGAGGTTTACGAACCGTTTCTCATGAAACTGGGCCTCTTAAACCGCACCTCGCTCGGCCGGACGACGACGCCGCGCGCTTACGAACACTTGGGACTTAAGCGCGAAAAGAAGTTGATCTAAAATCGTTACCGA
>CAYRVA010000030.1:0-6212 GCA_964427645.1 uncultured Candidatus Saccharibacteria bacterium
CATTAGGAGATAGTGATTTAGAAGTAAAAAATACGATTGCGATAACAATAACAATCCCGATTGTGATTAAATATTTTTTCATGAATTAGATGGTTTTTATTTTTTATGCTCCATTTGAAAAACCTGCGTGTCGTAACCGCGCGTTTCTTGATTCTTGCGTGAGAGGCTTAGCCGTTCAAGTGTCTGGAAGAGATCTTCCTGCACCTCGGCCGGGTCGGCGTTGTCTTCCGCGAGTTTTTCTAGCTCCACAAAATTACCGAGTCTTTCGACTTCGTCGAGGCATATTTCATAGCCATGGAATTTGCCTTTCCGGCGGGTTTTCTTTACTTCCACCTGCGGGGTATAACCCAAGACTAAAAGTATTTGATGCAATTCCTCCGGGTTTTTCACTTCCGTTTCGTATTCGATGTTATCCAATTCATTAGAGCGTTGCTGTTTCATGTTAAAAACCGCCTTGCCTTTTTCGCGGCGGATACGCAGAACAATATGTCCTTCCTTAGATTCTTCCCATTCTTCTGCGGCACTTTCGCCGTAGGAATAAATAACATCTTCCTGCCGGATCGGTTCGGAAATTTCGCACCCTAAACCAGCCAGTTTTTCCTCAACCGCTTTCAAATCGTCAGTCTTAATTTTTATCTCAATCTCGCGCATTACCTCTGAATATTACTTTTAATTCTATCACTCCGTATAAACAAATACTCCGGGAGGTGCGAACACTCCCGGAGTATTTTGCTTGGAACGGACGATCTTGGAGCTATCGGACGGAGAGCGTTTCGCCGGCGTATTCGAGTCCCTTCGGCTCGATCACGACTTTTTTCTCGCCGGTTTCGATGTGGCCAGCAATTAGCGCGCTGAATCCGAGGCCGATGGCAACCCTTAGAGCTTTCTCCGCGTCGGTCTCCGGCACGTAGAGAGCAAAGCCTGCCCCCATGTTGAAAGTGCCGTAGGCTTCCCGGTCATCGATCGGTCCGTGCTTTTGCATGAAATCGAAGATCGGAAGCTGCCTCGGAAGCGTCTCGATGACGTAGGTGAACGATTGCCTTGCCCGCATGAGCTTGCGCCAGCCGTGGCCGGTCACGTTCACCGCGTAGTGGATGTCCCCGCCGGCATTGAGACAGTCCTCGACGAGACCGACGTAGATGCGTGTCGGGTCGAGTAGCGTCTCGCCGTAAGTCCGACCGTCTGGTAATGCCGTGAGATACCCTTCCGGCAGATTATCCGCGATCTTCCTGGCTATCGTGAGACCGTTGGCGTGAATGCCCGAGCTCTCAATCAAAACGATTGCGTCACCATGAGCAATCTTGCCGATAATCAGGCGTTCCTTCGGCTTCACGATGCCGATTGCCGATCCGGAGAGCACGGCGGCTCCCGGCACGACAACACCCTTCAGGGTCGGTGTTTCGCCTCCGCCCCAGGTGCAGCGTGCGAGGTCGCAGGCTTCCTTCCAGCCCTTCACCAGATCACGTGTCCGATTCTCGTCGTTGAACCAGTTCGAGACGCCAACTGCGAGGTGCATGGCCACCGAAAGTGGCAAGGCCCCGAGCGTCACCAGGTCGTTAACGATCATAGCTACCGTGCACTGCGCGATGTGATTGTAGTACGACTTGCCGGTGAGATTGTACATCGCGTCGGCGACGAGGCTCTTGGTGCCGAGACCTTCCTCGACGTGGGCGAGGAATTCCGTCGGCCTCTCGATCAGGTAGACGCTCTCGCCGCGGCTTGGCTCGTATTCACGGGATTCGCCGCGATGCGACCGGCCAATATTCCCGGCGGTCCTCCGCGCCCCGGTCTGGGCCATCCGCTTGAAGGGGTCCATGGCGTCGTAGTCAACGCCGGTGCCCGCATAGGTCATTCCCATTTGTCCGTTCCCCTTATGTGAGATGTTGAGGTCCTGGACCTGACATTAGCGAATATCCACGAAAAAGACAATATATTCCTTGCTATCGACGCTTGTTTTAACTAATATACCGGTAGCACGCTTTTAGAGGTGCCGTCCTTTGACATCACAAACACGAACAATAAACGGGAGAAACCATGATCTATCGCATGTACCGACGGATGGACAGCGGCCTGGAGCTTGGTTTCTATATCGAAACCACAGGCCAGCTGTCCGAGTCGGAGCTCCAAAGGCTCCGCTGGCTCATCGCAGAAACCTTCGAGCCGGAGAAGACCGGATTCGAACCCAGTCTCGCGGCGGAAAACGTCGTCGAGATCGGGCCCCGGCTTTCGATCGAGACTCCGTTCTCGTCGAACGCCACCTCGATCTGCAAAGCCATGAAGCTTCCGCAGGTCGCACGCATTGAACGCACGCACCGCTACGCGATCGGCAACGGCAAGGTAGAGGAAATTCTCAAAACTCACCTTGACCGAATGACCGAAGCGCATTACCTGAACGGGGTCGAGTCTTTCGACACCGGCGTGAGTCCCGAAGAAGTTCGAACGATCGACCTCATCGGAGGCGGAAGGAAGATACTCGAAGAGATGAACAACACTTTTGGTCTTGGCATGGATGCTCAAGATCTCGAGTACTACCATCGTCTTTTCGTCGAGACCTTGCGCCGGAATCCGACCGATGTTGAACTTTTCCAGCTGGGCAACGCCAACAGCGAGCACAGCCGGCACTGGTTCTTCAAGGGCCGGATCGTGATTGACGGAGAACCGATGCCGAAGTCGCTCCTTAAGATCGTCCGGCAACCGCTCCAGAATCTTGGAGACGGAACCCGCACCGTCGTCGCCTTCAGGGACAACGCCGGGGTAACGAGAGGTTTCGGCACGCGTCTCATCCTGCCGATCAGGCCGGGTGAACCCTCGGAAATGCGCCTCCTCAAGAAGGTGATTCACATCACCTGCACCGCGGAGACGCACAACCATCCGACTGGTGTTGAGCCTTTTTCCGGTGCCGCAACCGGCGCCGGCGGAAGGATACGCGACACGAGTGCGCCCGGACGCGGCGGCATTATCGGCGTCGGCGTTGCCGGCTACTTTGTCGGAAACCTTTTCATTACCGGATATGAAATCCCGGGCGAGGTTGTCGGCAAGGACGATCCTTCGAAGTACGCTTCGCCGCTTTCGATTCTGATCGAGGGCAGTAACGGCATATCGAGCTACGGCAACCAGTTCGGCGAACCCCTCACGCTGGGCTTTACCCGAACTTTCGGCCAGGTGGTGGACGGCGAGTGGCGCGAGCCGCGCAAGCCGGTCCTCTACAGCGGCGGCGTCGGCCATCTGTTCGACGGCCACACCGCAAAGGAAAAACCCGAAGTCGGAATGCTTATCGTCCGAATCGGCGGCCCCGCTTACCCGATCGGGGTGGGCGGTGGCAGCGCTTCGAGCCTGACGCACGGGGAGAATTCGGACGATCTCGATTTCAATTCCGTCCAGCGCGGCAACGCGGAGATGGAAAATCGGGGAAACCGAGTGATCCGCGCTTGCGTCGAAATGGGGGATACGAATCCCATCTCGAGTATTCACGACCAGGGCGCCGGCGGCCCGTCGAACGTCCTTACGGAGCTCATCGAACCGCTTGGCGGCAAGATCGACATCCGCCTCATCGTTCTTGGCGACAAGACGATGTCCGTTCTCAAGATCTGGAGCGCCGAATTCCAGGAGGGATACGGCCTTCTCGTGAGACGGGAGCAGATCGGGCTTTTCAAGTCGATCTGCAAGCGCGAACGCGTGAACTGCGAAATCTTGGGAGAAATCGACGGCGGAGGAAACATCGTCGTCGTGGACTCCCGGAACGGAACAGAACCAGTCAATCTCAACCTGGAGCAGATTCTCACGAATATGCCCCAGAAGACGTTCGAGTCGAACCGGCGGACCAGGGAACTCAAACCACTGAACCTGCCGAGCGTTGGCGTTGGTGAGGCGATCGAAGACGTATTCAAGCTTCCCAGCGTCGGCTCTAAAGGGTTTTTGGTTCACAAGGTTGATCGTAGCGTTACGGGTCTGGTCGCCCAACAGCAGTGCTGCGGGATTGCCCAGATTCCGATTGCCGATGTAAGCGTAAACGCGCAAAGCCACTTTGGTTTCTCCGGAACGGCAAGCGCGGTCGGCGAACAGCCGGTGAAGATGCTCATCGACCCGAGGGCCGGAGCGAGAATGGCGGTGGGCGAGATGCTCACCAACATGGCCTCGGCCCGGATAAGCGGCATCGGAGACATCCGCTGTCGCGCGAACTGGATGTGGCCGGCCAAACTCCCTCACGAGGGCGCGCCTCTCTACGATGCCGCGGCCGCCATGGCCGATCTCATGATCGGGCTCGGCATCGCGGTCGACGGAGGGAAAGACAGTCTTTCGATGGCTTCGACGGTTTCGGGAGAGCTTGTAAAGACTCCTGGAAGCCTGGTGGTACTCGGGTACGCACCCGTGCCCGACATCACCAAGAAGGTCACGCCGGACATCAAAAAGCCCGGCGCGAGCGCCCTCGCGCTCATCGATCTCGGAGAGGGCAGGAACCGTCTAGGCGGCTCCGCTCTCGCCCAAGCTTACAACCAGCTTGGCAACGAATCGCCCGACGTCGAGAACCCGACGCTTCTCAAAAACGCTTTTCTTGCGATCCAGCGAATGATTGACGAAAAGTTGATTCTTTCCCTGCACGATCGGAGTGATGGCGGCCTCATTACCGCCGTTGCCGAGATGTGCATGGCGAGCCGGTGCGGGTTCAATCTGCATGTCCTTCGCGGAAAGGAACTGGAGGCTCTTTTCAGCGAAGAACTCGGATTTGTCATCGAGCTCGAGTTCGGAAACATGAAGCGGATTCGTGAAATCTGCAATTCGCTCGAAGTGCCGCTCGGCACCACGATTGGCATCACCACCGGTAGCGAATGGTGTTCTGTAGAAACCAACGACGGCGAAAAGTTGTGGGAATCCACGATTATGGAGTTGCGGAGCTGGTGGGAAGCCACAAGCGCCGCGATCGAAAAACTCCAGACGGATCCCGCTTGCGCCGAAGAAGAATCTCTCGGCCACCAGAATAACCTTCCGGGCCCGCGTCACGCTCCGTCGTATGGATTGTCATTCCGTCCGATGGATACGCCTCCGGCAGTTTTGGAGGCAGGGGGTAAACCGCAAGTCGCGGTACTGCGCGAAGAAGGCACGAATGGCGACCGGGAAATGCAGGCCGCGTGCTTCGCCGGGGGACTGTCTCCGTGGGATGTCACGATGAGTGATTTCCTCGATGGCAGAATCGATCTCGACGGGTTCCAAGGGATCGTTTTCGCCGGCGGCTTCTCTTACATGGACGTGTTCGACAGCGCGAAAGGCTGGGCAGGAACAATCCTTTTCAACGACGAGTTGAGGAAGATGTTCGACCGTTTCTACGCCCGCGAGGATACGTTCTCGCTCGGCGTCTGCAACGGCTGTCAGCTTATGGCGCTTTTGGGCTGGGTTCCGTGGAGAGGAATCGCAAGCGAAAATCAGCCGCGGTTCGTCCGCAACACTTCCGGCCGTTTCGAGTCCCGGTGGTTACAGTTGGAGGTTACACCAAGCCCGTCGGTTCTCCTCTCCGGCATGGAAGGTTCGAAACTCGGAATCTGGGTCGCCCACGGCGAAGGGCGGTTTGTCTGCCCGGACCCGGCGATGACGAGCGGGATTCTCGAAAGAGGCCTCTCACCATTGAAGTACGTCGACCCGTATGGCGACCGGACAGAAACGTATCCGTATAACCCGAACGGCTCGCCGCTCGGGATCGCGGCTCTATGTTCTCCGGACGGGCGCCATCTCGCGATGATGCCTCACCCAGAACGTTCGTTCCGTTTGTGGCAGTGGCCTTGGAAGCCGCAGTCGTGGAAGCACCTTGAAGCTTCTCCCTGGCTCCGAATGTTCCAGAACGCCAGAAAATGGTGTCTGGACCACCGGTCCTAGGAAGACGCTTCCGAAGCAAAGGGACCCCTTGCGCAGAACATTCGCGCAGGGGGCCTTCTCGTTCTAAATCGTTTTGGATAAAAAATCCCGGACTTGCCGGAAGGCTTTTCCGCGGTGGCTTACGGCGTTTTCTTCCTCCACAGACATTTCCGCCCAAACTTTCCCTTGGCCGTCGGGGATAAAGATCGCGCTGTAGGGCATTTTCGGCTGACATGCAACGCGAGGCGCCGTGAGAATTTTCCCGCGTACGGAACCCTTGCATGCTTTTCGTTCTACTTCCGGCGATCTAAGCACGGATCACGTACTGAAAGTCCCACTTCTATCCTCAAAAGAGATGACGGAGCATT
>CAYRVA010000031.1:0-6196 GCA_964427645.1 uncultured Candidatus Saccharibacteria bacterium
CCCTTGGGGGGCTGCAAGGGCAACGTCTAATATTACGTGGTGCCGGTCAAGCCGGGCCGGATCCTTTTCGAAATGGACGGCGGACCGCGCGAGGCGGCTTATACGGCCCTGCGTAACGCCGGCCACAAGATGCCGGTCAAAACGAGGATAGTGGAAAAACAATAGATATTATGAAGCTCAAGGAGTTCAAAAATTTCAAAACGAAGCCGTTACCGGAGCTCGAAAAAGAGCTCAAGGCCCGGGAAGAAAAGATTTCCCAGTTGCGTTTCGATCTCGCGGCCGGTAAGGTGAAGAACATCCGCGAGATCCGCCATTTGCGGAAGGATATCGCGCAGATACTGACGTTGATAAAAATTTCCCAAAAACATGCGTAAACTCACCGGCATAGTCGTTTCCGACAAAATGCAGAAAACCCGCGTCGTCACGGTGACGCGGCAGAAGAAGCACGTGCGCTACGGCAAGTATTACACCGTGACGCAGCGCTTCAAAGCTCACGACGAGAAGAACGAGTATAAGACGGGAGACAAAGTCGTCATCCAGGAAACCCGGCCGCTCTCAAAGGACAAGCGGTGGACGATAATTTCCAAGGCCTAAACCATGATCCAAGAACGCTCCATACTCAAAGTGGCGGATAACAGCGGCGCGAAAACCGTGCGTTGTTTCCGCGTCTTAGGCGGAAGCGGCCGGCGTTACGCGCAGGTGGGCGACATCATAATCGCTTCCGTTCAAGCAGCCGAACCCAGGAAGCAAATAAAGAAGAAGGACATCGTCCAGTGCGTGATCGTGAGGCAAACCAAGCCGCTCCGCCGGATGGACGGTTCCCAGGTAAAGTTCGATGATAACGCGGTCGTGATAATCGACAAGGCGAAAAAAGAGCCCAAAGCGACCCGCGTTTTCGGACCGTTGCCCAGGGAAATCAAGGAAAGGGGCTACGACGCCATTGCTTCCATGGCGGAAGAATTGGTTTAACCGGGTAGTAGAAATGCGATTAGATTGAATTCAAATCGTAAAAATCTAAGATAAATAACAAAGTTATGAAAACAAATAAAAGGTCAGTGATAATGATTGAAATCGTTGATTCAATCACGATTTGCAATCGCATTTTCACTACCCGGTAAATACATGCGCATCAAAAAAGGGGACAACGTTAAGATCTTGACCGGCAAAGACCGGGGAAAGACCGGTAAAGTGATCGACATCGACAATGCCGCCGGCCGGCTCACCGTCGAAGGACTGAACGTCTTCAAGAAACACGCCCGACCGCGCAAGCAGGGCGAGAAAGGCGAAATCGTTTCGGTCGCAAGGCCGCTTCGGGCTTCGAACGTCGCTCTCGTCTGTCCGTCGTGTCACAAGCCGACGCGGATCGGCATGCATCTGGAGGGAGAAAAAAAGCACCGCGTTTGCAAGAAATGCGGAGCCAACATTTGAACATAAAACCATGGCAAAAGAGATGAAACAAATAGAAAAGATCGTCGTGAACGCAGGCATCGGCCGCTTGAGCGGCCAGCCGCAGTTCGAAGAGAAGCTTCTGCCGGCCGTTACCGCCGATCTCGCTGCCGTGACCGGCCAAAAACCGGCTGCGCGTCCAGCCAAGAAGTCCATCGCCTCTTTCAAGATGCGCGAAGGCCAGATCGTCGGCCTCGTTGTGACGCTCCGCCGCCAAAGAATGGCGGATTTCATGACGCGCCTCGTCAACCTTACTTTGCCCCGCGTGAAAGATTTCCGGGGTTTGGAATTGAAGAGCGTCGACGGGAACGGCAACCTGAACATCGGTTTCCGCGATCAGACCGTTTTCTCCGAGATCGACCCGGAAAAGACCAAGGTCAATTTCGGATTGCAGGTGACCGTCGTCCCGCGCCTGAAGAACCGCGAAAAAGCGATTGATTTGTATCGTTCGCTTGGAGTACCATTGAGGAAAAATATTTAAGCACAAATGGCCAAGACATCCGTTAAAGCTCGCGCATTGAAGAAGCCTAAGTTCTCGACGAGGTCCGTGAACCGGTGTTTTCGGTGCGGCCGCAAGCACGGCTATATGCGCGACTTCGGTCTCTGCCGCATCTGCTTCCGTGAGCTCGCGAGCCGCGGCGAGATACCGGGCGTGAAAAAAGCCAGCTGGTAATATGTACATAGATCTACTCATCAAAATAAAAAACGCCCAAAAGGCCGGGCGCGAAACCCTGAAGACCCGCTCCACCAGAATGGACAAGGCGGTGGCCGACATTTTGGCCAAGCGCGGTTTTGTGAAGGGCGCGGAAGTGAAAGGCAAGGCTTACAAGAAATATCTGGAGATCGATCTTAAGAGCGACCGTAATGTCGTCGGCGTGAAGTTCCTGAGCAAACCGTCCCTCCACAAGTATTCCGGCTATGCCGCGATGCGCAAGGTGAAGGGCGGCTACGGTCTCCTCGTGGTTTCGACGCCTAAGGGTGTGATCAGCGGCGACGAGGCCAAGAAAAACAAGGTCGGCGGCGAACTCCTTTTCGAGGTTTGGTAATTCCATGAGCAAAATAGGCAAACAACCAGTTCAAATTCCGGCGGGCGTGACCGCGACCCTGGAACGCGATTTCCTCCATTTGAAGGGAACAAAAGGCGAGTTGAGCGTCGCCGTTCTTTCAGGCGTCAAGGCCACGATCGGGGAAGGGGTCATTTCCTTCGAGCTTTTGAGCTCCTCAAAACAGGCCCGGAGCAATTGGGGAACGATGCGGGCCATGACGGCGAACGCCGTTAAAGGCCTCCTGAGCGGTTTCGAAAAAACCCTGATCCTGGAAGGGGTCGGTTACCGCGTAACCAAGGAAGGGGAGAATCTTTCCTTGGCGCTCGGGTTTTCGCACCCCGTCAAATACGCCGCGCCCAAAGGCATAACGTTCGAGGTGGAAAAGAACTCAATTTTGAAGATCAAGGGAGCGGACCGCCAACAGGTCGGCCAGGTGGCCGCGGAGATCCGGGCGATGAAGAAGCCGGAGCCTTACAAGGGCAAAGGTTTCCATTACGACAACGAAACCATCCGCCGCAAGGCCGGAAAGAAAGCCGCCGCCGCGACCGGCAGCGCTGCATAAACCGGATTATCCAAACACAAAAACATGAAACCAGCCAAGAAACGTAACAAGATCAAGGTCCGCCGGGCGATCCGCGTTCGGGCCGGACTTAAAACCGGTTCTCAAAAACCGCGGCTTTCCGTCTTTCGGAGCGGCCATCACATTTACGCTCAAGTCATCGATGATGCGACCGGCAAAACGCTCGTAGCGGTCTCCTCGCTCGCTCTGAAGCCGAAAGCGAAATCAAAGAAAACAGACATTGCAACGCTAGTCGGCGCCGAGCTCGCCGTCAAAGCGAAAAAAGCGGGGATCGAATCTGTCGTCTTCGATCGGGGCAGATACGCTTATCACGGCCGGGTGAAAGCCTTGGCCGAAGCCGCGAGGAGCGGAGGGATGAAGTTCTAAATCATGTCACCAAAACCATTTCTTAAACCGAAAAAGGTCAGCGAATTCCAGGAAAGGGTCCTCGAGATCCGGCGCGTTACCCGCGTCGTCGCGGGCGGCAAGCGTTTCAGCTTCCGGGCGACGGTCGTTTTGGGGGACGGCAAGGGCCGGGTGGGCGTCGGCGTCGCAAAGGGCATGGACGTGGCCGCCTCGGTCGAAAAGGCCAAGCGGGCGGCCCAGCGCGAGATGTTCAGCGTGCCCTTGAAAGACAACCGAACCATCCCGCATGACGTGGACGCCAAATACAGTGCCGCCAAGGTGCGCTTGAAGCCGGCGCGGCCGAATCACGGCCTTATTGCCGGCGGCAGCGTCCGGGCGGTCCTCGAGCTCGCCGGCGTGAAGGACATTTCGGCGAAGATCTTGGGCCGGACGACGAACAAGCTCACCAACGCTCTCGCAGCTGTCGAAGCTTTGAAAAAACTGATGCCTCTCAAGAAATAAAAACATGCAGATCAACGAACTTAAACCGAATCACAAAAAAACCGTCAAGCTTCGCGTCGGCCGGGGAGGCAAACGCGGGACGACTTCCGGCCGCGGTCAGAAGGGGCAAAAGGCCCGCTCCGGCCATCGCTTGCCCCGGGCCGAGCGCGAAATGATCCTGAAGTTCCCCAAGGCGCGCGGCATCAAGAACAAGCCGCTTTCCGAAAAAGCCGCCGTCATTGCCGCCGGGACCTTGCCGGGTCTCGCCAAGGAGGGAAAGATCACGAAGGCGATCCTCGCCGAGAGGGGAATAATTGCGACTCCGCGCAGCCGCGTTAAAATACTGGGAGGCGGAAAACCGGCCTCCGCGATAATCGTCCAAGGCGTTTCCGTTTCGGCTTCGGCCAAAAAGGCCATCGAAGAAGCCGGCGGTAAAGTGGAATAATGAACCGCTTTCTCCAAATCTTTAAGGTGCCGGACCTGAGGAAGAAGATCCTCATGGTCCTCTTTTGGCTTTTGATCTTCCGGCTTCTCGCCGCCATACCGACGCCGGGCATCGATGCTTCCGCCTTGAATCAGTTTTTGAATTCCAACCAGCTCTTTGGGTTTTTGAACCTCTTTTCTGGCGGCGGTCTTTCGAACCTCTCGATCATGATGCTCGGCGTCGGACCGTACATCACGGCAACGATAATAATGCAGCTTCTCACGATCGTCTTTCCGAACCTGAAAAAGATCTATTACGAGGAGGGGGCGGCCGGCCAGGCTAAGTTCAACCGCATTTCGCGGTACATCACCGTACCGCTCGCCATGCTCCAAGGCTACGGCTTCCTGAACCTCCTTATTTCGCAAAAAGTGCTTGCACCGCTTGCGCCGCTCCAGATGATCACGAACGTCATCGTCATCACGGCGGGCAGCATGCTTCTCACCTGGATCGGCGAGCTAATCACCGAATACAAGATCGGGAACGGCGTTTCTCTCATTATCTTTGCCGGAATCGTGAGCCGCTTGCCGCAGGAAGTCGCGAACGCCTTCGTGAACTACAACCCTTCGACGCTCCCGACATACATCGCTTTCATCATCCTGGCCGTTATCGTCATTGCCGGCGTCGTCTTCGTGAACGAAGGGGAACGCAAGGTGCCGGTTTCCTACGCGAAACAGGTAAGAGGAAACAAGCTTTATGGCGGGGTTTCGACCTATCTGCCCCTTCGCGTAAACCAGGCGGGCGTGATCCCCATCATTTTCGCCATTTCTCTGCTGCTCTTCCCGCAGTTCATCTCCCAAGCCATCACGGTCGTTTCGCCGGCCTTGGCTTTCAGTATGAACAAGTGGGTGACGGGGTTCTTCAACGACATTCCCGTCTACAGCTTGATCTATTTCATCCTTGTCGTCCTCTTCACTTACTTTTATACCGCGATCACGTTCGATCCGCAGGAAATATCGAAAAATCTCCAGCGGAGCGGCGGGTTCATTCCGGGCGTGCGTCCGGGTGAATCAACGGCGTCGCTCATATCCCACATCATGCACCGCATCACTCTTTTCGGGGCGATATTCCTCGGTGTTGTGGCCATCTTGCCGAACTTGACGCAAATGGCGACCGGCATCCAGGCTCTCACCGTCGGCGGCACGGCCCTCCTTATCGTCGTCGCCGTGGCGCTCGAAGTGATGAAGCAAATAGAGTCGCAGCTCACCGTACGGGAGTACGATAACATCATTTAGCGAAGGTCGGCGTTATCCGGCCGTCGCGCCGGATTTTTTCTTTTGACAATGCAAAGATTCAGCGCTTCAATTCAACTGAACCTTTAAAAAGAGAGGAGATATATGAATTGGTCCTTGCTTGCAATGGCCTGTCTGGCGGCTTGGGCGATAGCTTTCGTGGCCATCGACGTGCTGAACGCGGTCTACGGCGATTACGGAATGACGTTACGCATGGCTTTGAGCATCGTTGGCCGGATGTTTCTGGCCGCGCTTGCGAGCGCGATCATCGGATTCATTTTCGCCGTTTTCGGAATCGCCATATTCATGCCGAATCTCAATCTCACCATCGATCAGCTTCAGGAATTGACGTGCCTGATAGTGGCTTTTTTTGTTCTCGCCGCCACGTTTTACCGGGGATTGAAAGCGGCCGTGATGTACGAACCGAAAGACGAACATTCCTAAGATCGTGAACGACAACACATAAAGACCGGCTCAAGGCGGCTCGAAAATTTGGAGCCGCTTTTTTATTCGGACGGAATGAGGTAAGATGGAAAGAATGAAGCAGGCGGTGATCATCTTCGGCCCTCCCGGATCAGGAAAGGGG
>CAYRVA010000032.1:0-6162 GCA_964427645.1 uncultured Candidatus Saccharibacteria bacterium
TCCTTGGCCCGCCCGCCCCGAATTTTCCCTTCATTTTCAAAACGTTCATCAGGCCGGCGTTCAAGGCAACGGGAGAAAGGTAAAAATTGATGAAGCCGGGACCGGCCGATTCCACTTTAGCGAAGAACCCTGCCGGAGCTTTTTCCTTGATATCCCGCGCCAAGGCGGCCGCTATCGCCGCCGGGTTCTTTCCTTGTTCCTTGGCAAGCTTGAAGGCGATGGGCGTCGCATAATGCGCCCCTTGGTTTTCGGGCACGACGATGTCCGCCTCCCCGGCCTCGGGGACGATCTTTCGGAGTATCTTTAAAATTGTCTCTTTGGCGCTCACGTATAAACTTTAACTGGATTGGGCAGAAATAAAAAGTGTGGTGGGGGTTGGACCGCTACTAGATTAAGCGTTTGTTTCTAAAAGCAAACCCAGACCCAGATTTTAGATATTTCTCAAAATTTAATGCCTTTCTTTTATCTCTAAATGCGCAATACCATACCAGCTTGTAGGATAAACTGGATTTTGTGCTCTTGACCTCATGCCAATTATGGCTTTTGATTCTAGCTCGCAGATTTTCGCTAAAACCGACGTACATCTTGCCGTTAGTACTTTGTATGATGTAAACGTAAAACACGCTGATATTATAGTCCTTCTGTGCTGAAGCTTCGAAGGACACTGCTTCGCAAAAACAAATCCGCCATCTTGTGGCGGTTTGTTTACTAAAGTCGTGTGCGTGCACTGCGAATCTTTAGCGGGTTGCCATCCTTTGCACAAGGCTACGGATGGCACTTCTTCGCATTTAATTGCGAAGTTTGCCATTACTTCTGTCGTGGTTACAAAGTGCTGTGCACTTCGTAGCTTCGAAGAAGCGAAGAAGTGGAGATGGTGGGAGTTGGACCCACATCCAGGACGTTCAACGAGAACTGTCTACGAGCGTAGTGCTGATCCGCCGATGAGGCGGAAAGTACGAAATGCTTCGACTGGTTTCGGCTTCACGCGAACGAAGCGATCTTGTGAAGCCAGAGCCCGCGGTATTACACCGGCGACCCCCTAGTGGGCGTCGAGGACCGATGCCTGCTTAAGCGTAAGCTAGAGCAGGGACTGCTGTTTTATTGGCAGTTAAAATTTTTGACCGGATTTACGAGTCAGTCGGCTCGGCTCGCGATTCCCGACGAAGATGCCCTGTCAAAGCCCGACATCCCCACTCGGAATTCCTAATTTTCAAAATTCCGCATCTCGCGATCAGCGGCTTTTTTCTTGAGGACCTCGCGCTTGTCCGCTTTTTTGCGGCTACGTCCGAGGCCGAGTTCCACTTTCACAAGATGGCCCTTAGTATACATCCGAACGGGCACTAAAGTCAATCCTTTCTCCTTGGTCCGGCCGATGAGCTCGCCTATTTCTTCATGGGTGAGCAAGAGCCGGCGCGGCCGTTTCTGGTCATAGTCTTCGGGAGTGTTCTTCGGCTGGTAAGGCGGGATGTCGCAGTTCGTGAGCCAGATCTCGCCGTCCTTCACCGTCGCATACGCCCCGGAGAGGTTTGCGCGGCCCAAAACAACGGCTTTAGCCTCGAAGCCCTTGAGTCCAATGCCCGCCTCGTATTTCTCTAAAAAGTCGTAGTCGAAACGGGCGCGTTTGTTTTCGGACAAAGTTTTCATCCGTATTTAGGTTAGCACCAAACGAAACCTTGACGCCACACCCGGAAAAGCATTACCGTCTAATCGCTCTTCCCAATTGAATCAATTACGAACGAAAAGGAGGTAGTCAATTGAACCACATCGTTTCACTCGGCGAGACCGTAGCAATGGTCTCGGAGATCGGCGGCACCATCGTCCGCTTCCAGCACCAAGGCTGGGACATCTTCCATCCCGCGGAGAGGCCGATCAAAGGCAAATTGCGGGGAGGCTGCCACGTTTGCGCTCCCTGGTTCGGGTCTTCCGATATGGGGGAGAAAAAACACGGCCACGTCCGCGATCTCGAGGCCGAAAGCGCCCACCCGCGCCCGAACGCGATGAGCGCCGATTTCAGAAGGCTTGGCGACGAGCGTTATCCATACGATCTCGAGTACCTCACCAAAACGATCGTCCAAGCAAGCGGTCTTTTGCAGACCGGAATAACCATCCGGAACGTCGGCGACCGCGACGCCCCGGTCGACCCGGCCTTCCACCCCTACTTCGAGTGTCCCCCGACCGGCGACCCCGACGACATCTACGTCGTCGTGAACGGACGCCGGGAGAAAGGCTTCTCGGATAAGGCGCGCTTCATCGAAATTGACGGCAGGGAAAAAATAATCGTCTCGATGCCGGATCGGTGGATCGAGATGCAGCTCGGCGGGGCCTTCCTGCGCGGAGGCAAGTCGTCCTTGTATCTTTGGAGCGACAGTCCTCAAAGATACATCTGCGTAGAACCGGTCCTTTACGAGGGCGAACGGTTCAACACGAGCAGAGGCCTGACCCTCGGCTACGAAAACGAACTGGACATCTCTATGTCCCTCAATGTAACGATCAAGTAAACTCGTTTAAAGGCGGCACCCGTGCGATGGGCGCCATTTTATTTGACAAGGCGTCGCGTTCCGGCGCATAACATCACCAGCACGAGATTAGGACTTTTCCGGTTATTGCGAAGGTTTCCCCAAGCGACTTTTTAACAAACTCAATAAAGAGGAGGTTGAGATGAAAGTAATAACGATGTTGGCGCTATCGGCGGTCATGCTCGGCGGCTTTCCGGCCTTGAACTTTTCGATGAAGCAGGAGCCTCTACCGGAGAGTTTCCAAGCCAAACAGAAAAACGGCGTCACGTACGTGATAAAGCCTTATCAGCCGACGAGAACGTTCATTGTTCAAGACATCGGCGACGTTGCCGATTCCGGCGCGTACCGCCTGATAACGATAAGGCGCGACGACGGCGCAACATACCCGGCCAAAGGAAGCGTCGCCGACAGTCTTTACGTCGGTGAAAAGGTGCTGGTCGTAGAGATAACCCAAGACCATTCCCCATGGAGAGGGTTTCTCATCGCCTTCCCGGCCGGTCTTCCGCTGCCGAACCCGAAGATCCGTCTGGAGGAGATATAAACCCATTGCTAAGATCGCCCGATGTCATCGCCATCGGGCAATTTTTATTCGCCTCCGCATAAGAAAACATTCGGGACAAAAAGAAGAGCCGCCATCTCGGGCGGCCTTCAGCTTCCATTAGGTGTTAATTCGCAAGTAAGGGGATGTCACATGACGCCCCTTTTTTATTCCTTGCGCTGCCGAATGCTGTCGGAGGCCGCTTTTGACTACCCCTCATCACACTAGGGCAGCTGGGGGTAGCTTAGAGCGAACATGTTGAGGCGCGATGCAAAATCCGGAGTGACAAGGAAGGAATGAGCAAAATAGCGTATGTCTGAATCCCGCTGGTGTCATTAATGACACCAAGGTTGAGTTCGATATTTTGCGGTTAAATCTTCTCCCAAGCCGACGCACCGGATATTCTGCGAGGAGAGTAAGACTTGGCCTAGCGGCCCGGAGCGCTCAACGAGCGGGGTGTTCGGCGCAGAGGCGCCCCTCCCGTTATCCACATCTCCCCCGTCTCTTTTGTGCTATACTGTAGTCAGACCTTTGAGAAGAGAAGAAGTTTAACGGCTATCAAAGCCACGCACGGGCTTTATAAAGCCCATCATCTCAAAGGCCTCTACATTTTCATAAGGGGCCTATTTTTTTTCTAAAATTCTGGTATCATTCCCACATACAATACCGGATCAATAACCAAATAGCCGCACCGGAGCTCCGTGTCGTCGGACCGGAGGGCGAAAATCTAGGGATTATGGCCAAAGCGCAAGTTTTGGCTTTGGCGCAAGAAAAGGACCTGGACCTCATCGAGATCGCACCGATGGCCAACCCGCCGGTCGCGAAGATTATGAGCTACGACAAGTTCCGCTATGAACAGGCGAAGGAAGAGAAGAAACAGCGCCAGGCCCAAAAACAAAAGGAATTGAAGCAGGTGCGCATAACCGCCCGGGCGGCCCAAAACGACCTGCGTATCCGGGCAGAAGCAGCGGACAAATTCCTCACCGAAGGTCACAAGGTGGAGATCAACCTTGCGCTCCGCGGCCGGGAGAAGGCTCATAAGGAGTGGGCCTTGCAGAAAATGCAGGAATTCCTTAGTATGATTACCGTTCCTTACGCCCTCACAATGGCTCCGAAGCCGGGGGGGCGGGGGTATGTCGCCCAGATCGCAAAAAAATAATGGCCACGAAAAGCATTCAAAAACGACTTCGCGTCACCAGGCGCGGGAAAGTAATGCGCCGCGCCATGGCTCTGGGCCACTCGCGGGGCAACAAGAACACGACGCAGATCAAGCGCAAGAAGAACGCGCGCGGTCTGGATTTGCCGACGGAAAAAGTGGTGAGATATTTATAGACCATGCCAAGAGTAAAAAGAGGAACCATCGCCCACAAAAAACGCGAACGGCTTTTGAAAAAGACGAAGGGTTTCCGTTGGAGCCGCAAAAACAAGGAGCGGGCGGCGAAGGAAGCTCTTCTTCACTCCTTGAGCCGCAAGTTCAAGGGCCGCAAGGAGAAAAAGCGCGTTTACCGTACTCTCTGGAACGCGAAGATCAACGCCGCGGTCAGGATGGAAGGAATGAGCTACAGCCGATTCATCGATGCCTTGAAGAAGAAGAACGTGAAGCTGGATCGGAAAGTGCTGGCCGATATTGCTGAACACGAACCGGAGACCTTCAAAAAAATAGTGGAGTCCGTTAAATAACCCGCCGATGAGGCGGGTTGTTTGTTCCCACACTGCAACGCAGTTTGGTGCGGGGGTTCAGTTTCCTTGAGGCGGCGGCTCCGGCACGGGAGCGGGTATTGGAGGAACTGGCTTTCGCTTCCTCGCATCGTTCATAATCGTGTCGTAGGCGCGCTTCAGGTTCCGTTTCAGGGTCGGGGCTTTGAGCATCCGCATCGCGTCCTTGTAGAGAAACCAGGCATAACCTTGGTGCTCCCGGGGGACGATCGTGATCAGCTGTTTTTGGGTCTCGGCGAGATAATAGATCACGAGGCGCGGAATACGCTCCTTCTCCTTGGTATAGAAGACGAAACGGTCGGTGACCCGGAACCAGTCGCGGAAGCGCAAATCCTTGGATTTCAAGCCCGTTTCCTCTTCTACCTCCCGTAGAGCCGCTTTGAAGCTCTTCTCTCCTTCCGCGAGCTTGCCTTTGGGAAAGTTCCAATAGTAGCCGCCGTGATATAAAAGGAGGAATTTGATACCCTCGGGCGTTCGGCGATAGACGATTATTCCGGCCGAAACGGAAACATTTCCTTTCATCCCGCTTATTCTACACCAGCGCCGCCGGCCCGGCAAAAAATCACCTTAAAAATTGAGGAATTACCCTTCCAGAAGCTTCATTAACTTCTCCAATGGATAAGTATTAATGATGTCGGTCTTGCGGGCCCAGCCCCGCCTGGCCTGGGCGATGCCGTATTTCAGAAAGCCGATGTGGCCGGGGGCGTGAGCATCGGAGTCGATGGACATTTTGACCCCGGATTCGACGCATTGCCGGACGTATTCGTCGCTCAAATCGGCTCGCTCCGGCAAGGCGTCGATCTCAAGGACCGTTCCGGTGCGCTTCGCCGCGGCAATAATAGCCTTCATGTCGACGTCATAGGCCGGCCGCTTGCCGATGATCCGGCCGGTCGGGTGGAAAAGGATGTCCACGTTCTCGTTTTCCATCGCTTTGATGATCCGTTTTGTCTGCGCTTCGCGGGGAAGGTCGAAATAGGAGTGGACGGAAACGCCGACGACATCGAGTTTCTCCAGGATGTGGCTCGGCAGATCAAGGGACCCGTCCTTCAAAACGTCGCACTCCGTTCCCTTCAGGATTTTGAATTTGATCTTTTGCGCCCTATATCCGGCGTTCAGTTTGTCGATCTCCTTCCATTGCTCCCCTATCCGCCTTTCGTCCAAGCCGTGCGTCATGGCGAGGCGCTTAGTATGATCGGTGACCGCTACATACTCCAATCCCGCCGCCATTGCTACTTCGGCCATTTCCTCAATAGAAGCCTCTCCGTCGGTCCACTTTGACTGGGTTTGGAGGTCGCCTTTGAGATCACCGTAGCCGATCAGATCGGGAAGTTTTTTCTTCGCAGCGAGTTCGATCTCACCCCGGTTCTCGCGCATTTCGGGCGGAACATATTC
>CAYRVA010000033.1:0-6129 GCA_964427645.1 uncultured Candidatus Saccharibacteria bacterium
CTATACCATTGGCCAGAGACACGGCTTGAATTTGGGAACCAAAAATAGGGAACTAAGCATAAAGGGAGCGATTGAGACCAAACCATATTACGTTGCGGAGAAAGATATCTCGACGAACACGGTCGTTGTCGCCGAAGGCAACGATAACCCGGCGCTCTACCGGAAGGAAATGGAGCTCACAGATGTTAATTTTATCAATCCGGCGGCATCCGCTATTCTCTATTCCAAATTCTCTATTCCCGTTATGGCCCGCGTCAGGTACAGACAGCCGCTCGCCGGGGCGCGACTTGAGATCAGCGGCCGGGAGTGCAGACTAGCTTTCGATGAACCGGTCCGTTTCGTGGCGAGGGGGCAGTCGGCGGTTTTTTACTCTCCAAACGGAGAGATGCTTGGCGGCGGCGTGATAGCTTCAGCGCTTTAGAGTTATCCCCAGAAAGTATGGAGGTCCGGCCTCCATACTTGGCGTTGACAGGGCGAAGGAACGGCGGTTGAATCTTACTCAACGGCCATTTAAAAAGAGAGGTGATAATGAAAGAACATTGGCGCAGCATCATTGTTCGCGACGGTCTCGTGACCTCATCACGATCGCCTATAAGCATGATCATCGTTAAGTGGTTTCTAGATATACCCCGGCACGTCATCCAGAGATACATCCGGGCCGCCCCCTCCTAGGGCGGCCTTTTTTCGTCTGCTAAAATATAGATGATGCCGCCGGGCGATCACTTCTTCTTCGCGGCACTCTTCTTTCTCTTGGGGGTGGGGGGAGCGAGCTTGGGACTCAATGTTTGGATCCTGGTCTTTAACGCTGCCGTCATGGAAGCGTTTCTCGTTTTATGGTTTTCCAAGAAAGAACGAAAGTTCTTGATCTTGGGCGCTTACTCGCTTCTCATCGTCGCCGGCGCGCTGTACTCGAGGGCGTCGATTCTGCAACTGGAAAACCTTCCCGTTCCTTTCGGCGCGAAGATCGCCTTCACCGCCGTCGTCGACGAAAATCCGGACGCTTCCGGCGGGAGCTTGAGCGCCGTGCTCAAGGCGCAAGTCTTCGGCGGCGCGAGGCTCTTAGCCAAACTGCCGCGCTATCCGGCCTATCGCTATGGCGACGTTTTGCGCGTGACGGGCGAGATCGAAAGACCGGAACCGGCTTCTTACGCCAATTACCTTCTCAAGGAACGCGTCGTCGGGACAATTGATTATCCGGAAGCGGCGCTCGTCGACATCCACGCCGGCTCTCCGGTCATGGCCTGGCTCTACGGCATAAAAAACTCGGTCGTCGCTTCCTTCGGAAAGGCGCTCACTGCGGAGGAGGCCGCTTTTGCGTCCGGCCTGACTTTCGGCGAGCGGGGCGGTTTCTCGCCGGCCTTCAAAGAAGCGATGCAGCAAAGCGGCACGACGCACCTCGTGGCGCTTTCCGGTTACAACGTGATGCTAATTGTAACGTCGGCTCTGACCGTTCTGCTGCTTTTCCTAAAAAGGAAGGCCGCCGTAACTTTGACCGTTTGCCTCATTTTCGCCTTTGTCGTGATGACGGGAGCCGAGGCTTCGGCGGTGCGGGCTGCGATAATGGGATTCCTCATCGTGCTCGCTCTCGAATCCGGACGTTTGTTCGACGTGAGGAATGCGATCATGATCGCCGGCCTTTTAATGGTTCTCATCAACCCTCAAGTGCTGGTCTTCGACGTCGGTTTCGCTCTTTCGTTCCTCGCGCTCGGCGGACTGGTCTATTTGGAGCCGGCCTTGCGCGGGTTGCTGCGCTTGAAAGAAAAACCGGGCTGGTTCGCCTGGCGCAAGAACCTGATGACGACCGCCTCGGCCCAGCTCGCCGTGCTGCCTGTTCTCGCGGCGAACTTCGGTGGCTTTTCGCCGCTGTCGCTCCTTTCGAACGTCGTCATTTTGGAGTTCATTCCCGTCACGATGACGCTGAGTTTCGCCGTGGCTGGGCTTTCTTTCGTTTCCCACTGGCTTTCGCTGGCCGCCGGCTGGATCGTTTGGCCGCTCCTGCATTTTGAGATCGGCATCGTCAAATTCTTCGGTGCCATCCCGTTTACGGTATCGCCGGCGGCCAACTGGGCTCTGGCGGCCGTTTATTATGCGGCCCTGGCCAGCCTGGTCGTTTGGCAAAGACGGAAACAAAGCAATGCGCTCTTTCTGGCCGAAGATTAGATCGATCCTCGAGAGGAGGAAAAAGGCGGTGCTTGGCGCGCTCTGCCTCATTTTTGTCGTCGATCTAACCCTCTTTTCCGAGATTGCCGCGGGACCATCCGGCGCGGCCGCCTACTTTCTTCCGGTCGGAGAAGGGGACAGCGAGCTCCTGATTCTGAAGAGCGGGGTGAAGATATTGATCGACGGCGGACCGCCCGGCCCGGCCGCTTCCGCCGCGCTCGGATACGTTTTGGGTCCGCACGACCGGTACATAGACGTGGTCGTTCTCACTCACCCGCAGCTCGACCATTACGGCGGTCTCATTGACGTCGTTAAGGAATACGACATCGGCGTTTTCGTCTCGAACGGCATGGGTACGGATGTGGCGGCTTACGGCGATCTCAAAAAGGCGCTGGCTCGAAGCAGCGCGGAGCAGGTCGTTTTGGAATACGGCGACGCGATAAGGTCGGGCGGAGACATCGTGAAAGTAATGTCGCCGGATGGCGGAACGCTCGCCGCTGGAGTCTTGAACGACGCGGCGCTGGTTCTGGCGGCCGAAACCGGCGGGATACGCTCGGTCTTCACGAGCGATATCGGGGTGGATGTCGAGCGGGCTATTCTGGCGCGCTTCGGGGAAACGACGAACGTGTTGAAGGTCGCCCACCACGGTTCGAAATACTCGTCGTCGCCGGAATTCTTGGGCGCGCTCCGGCCGCAGATCGCCGTGATCGAAGTGGGCAGGAACTCTTATGGCCATCCGGCTCCGGAAGTCTTGGACCGCCTCGCATCTATTGGTGCCGTCTTTTTCCGCACGGATCAAGACGGCCTCGTCAAAGTTTCCGCAAACGCCGGCGCGCTCACCATCTCTAAACTTGGCTTATAGGCCGAGTTATCGTATATTGAAGGTACTTTAAGTTATGCGTACGCTAACGAAAGATTTGCCGGAGAAAGAAGGAAAAGAGGCCGAGATCCTCGGCTGGGTGGATACGCGTCGCGATCACGGAAAGCTCATCTTCATCGATCTGCGGGACCGGAGCGGCGTCACCCAGGTCGTTTTCATGCCCAAGGACAAAGAGCTCCACTCGCTCGCCGAGAAATTGCGGCCGGAGTGGGTGGTGAAGATCACCGGCAGCGTCGGCAAGCGTCCGGCGGGGATGGAGAATCCGAAGATCCCGGGCGGCCATCATGAGATCCAGGCAACCAAACTCGAGATCTTGGCGGAAGCCAAGACGCCGCCGTTCGACGTCCAAAGCGACGGACGGGAGATCGGCGAGGATATTCGGATGCAGTACCGTTATCTCGACCTGCGCCGGCCGCGTCTCCAAAAAAACCTGCGGAATCGTGCGAGGCTCGTCAAATTCATCCGCGATTTCCTGACCGATAAGGATTTCATCGAGATCGAGACGCCTGTCCTCGGCCGCTCGACGCCCGAGGGAGCCCGCGACTATCTCGTGCCTTCCCGGCTTTATCCCGGCAAGTTCTACGCGCTTCCGCAGGCGCCCCAGCAGTACAAACAGCTTTTCATGGTGGCTGGCCTCGAACGCTATTTCCAGATCGCCCGGTGCTATCGCGACGAGGACACGCGCGGCGACCGCCAGCCGGAGTTCACTCAGCTCGATCTCGAGATGAGCTTTGTCGAGCGCGAGGACGTGATGAAGCTGAACGAAGAGCTTTTGATAAAACTGGTCCAGACGCTCTATCCGGAAAAGAAGATCCAGGAGATACCTTTCCCGCGCATCGCCTACAAGGAAGCGATCCAAAAGTACGGGACCGACCGGCCGGATATGCGCAAAGACAAGAACGACCCGAACCTCCTGGCCTTCTGCTGGGTCATCGATTTCCCTTTCTTCGAGAAGACCGACGAGGGCGGCTGGACCTTCACGCATAACCCTTTCTCGGCGCCGAAACCGGAATTCATGAAAGACCTTTTGGAAAAGAAGAACGTCGCGGATGTGCTCACGACGCAGTACGACGTGGCCTTGAACGGCTGGGAGATAGGCGGCGGGAGCATCCGGAACCACCGGCCCGAAGCTCTCGAAGCCGTGCTTCGCATCATCGGCTACGAAAATCCGAAAGAGGATTTCGGTCACATGCTCGAAGCTTTTGAGTACGGTGCGCCGCCCCACGGCGGCATCGCTTGGGGTTTGGACCGCTTCATAATGATCCTCGAGAACGAACCGAACATCCGCGAGGTCATCGCTTTGCCGAAAACGGGCGACGGGCGCGACCTTATGACCGGCGCGCCGGCGGAAGTGAGCCAAAAACAGCTCAAGGAACTGCACATCAAGACGGAAAAATAAATTGACGCGGGGAGGACTACCTCCTTATAATCCAAACAGATCAGACCAATGATCTTAAAGGTCCCAGCAGCAATCTTAAAACCAAGCCTATAAGGGAGAATAAAATGGCCAATCAAAAAGAAAGAACGCTTCTCATCGTCAAGCCGGACGGCGTGCAAAGGAATCTCATCGGGGAGATCATCCACCGCATCGAGCGCACCGGGCTGAAGTTGGTGGCGATGAAGATAATGGTCGCCTCCAAGGAACAAGCCTACGAACACTACAAGAAAGACGAGGAATGGCTCCAGAAAAAAGGGGAGTTGCGGGTCAAACAGCGCACCGAGGCCGGCAAACCCATCGAAAAAGCGGCCCGCGATTACGGCATGGACATAGTGAACGGGAACGTCGTTTTCATGACGGCTGGACCGGTCGTCCCGATGGTCTGGGAAGGCAATCAGGCCGTCGGTGTCGTAAAAAAGCTCGTCGGAACGACCGAGCCCCTGACGTCCGACGTCGGCACTATCCGCGGTGACTTCACCATCGATTCTTACAATATTTCCAATAAAGACGAGCGTTCCGTAAGGAATCTGGTCCATTGCACCGACGATCCGGCCGAATCCGACAGGGAGATCAACCTTTGGTTCAAGCCGGAGGAGGTCTTGAGCTATAAGCACGTCAACGAGCGTATGCTCTACGACGTGAATTTGGAGGGGATTTTGGAATAAGGAAGGCGGCAAGCGGTTTATTGCCAGGGAAATTGCCCGGACGCTTCAAAAGTGTTCCGGGCGTAATATTTTCCGGGGCTTGTCAAAGTTTTATCCCCACACCCAAAGGCTTTCTCGGACGTATAATAATATTGTCCCGCTAATAAGATTTCGGATTATTGAAGATTTAAGGGACGCTCATATAGGCTGACTTCATTGAAGATAGAGTTTCTATGTAACTCTTTCATCACACGAGCCAACCTGCGGCGACCCACTTGTATCCATCCGGATTTAATCTTCAGGCGGGGCTTTTATTTATTTGCTCGCGTTCGCACCCAGGTTTCCTTTACGCTGATACGGAAATTTTGATATAATTGAGTCAATTCGGGGAGGTATGAATATTTTGCCATTGGTCTTGGTCGCGGCTCTCGTGGACAGTTTCCAGCCCTGCGCTTTTTCGGTGCTCCTTTTGACCATCGGTTTCCTTTTCAGTTTGGGGAAAGAGCGGCGGGACATCTTGAACATCGGCGCCGTTTACATCCTCGGTATCTTCCTTGCTTACATCGCAATCGGTTTGGGGGTCCTTGGCGCCTTGAGCGCCTTCGGCGTGCCGAACTTCATGGCGAAGATCGGCGCGACCATCTTGATGCTCGCGGGCGCCATCGAAATATTGAACGTTTACGTTCCTTCTTTCCCCGTTAAGTTGAAGATCCCGGCCGGAGCGCATGGCCGGATCGCGGCGCTCATGGAAAAAGCCTCGATACCGATGGGCTTAGTTTTGGGCATCGCGGTCGGCCTTTTCGAGTTCCCGTGCGCCGGCGGACCGTACCTCTCGATCCTCGGACTTTTGCACGACAGCGCCACGCACTGGGAAGGTCTCGGCTACCTCTTGCTCTACAACCTCGTCTTCGTTCTGCCGCTCATCGTCGTCCTCGCCGTCGCGAGCAACCCGCTATTGCTCGAAAAAGTGCAGGCGTGGCGGAAGGGAAACATGGGCAGGTTCAAAG
>CAYRVA010000034.1:0-6116 GCA_964427645.1 uncultured Candidatus Saccharibacteria bacterium
GAAAACCACCTCGTTCTCACTGACCGAGGGGATGATAGGAAACTCTCCGGCATCCTGACCTTGAATTACCGCCTCGTAATTATCGGTGGTTACGGAGACTTTCCCGCCTCTCTCCTCGATGGTCACCCTCTCGCTCGCCAGGTTTCTGATGATGGAATTGAGGATCGAAAACGGTATCGCCACCGACCCGTTCTCGATGACCTTTCCCGGCGTGACACACTCGACCGCAAGTTCCAAATTAGTCGAAGCGAGGACTATTCTCCCGCCCTCGGTTTTAACGAGAAAACTTTTTAGGATCGGTAAGTTGGCGTTCTCTCCGACGCCCCTTTCGATCATCCCCAATGTATCCAACAAGTTAGTTCTTAGTATTATTAATTTCATAGTCGTTGTCGTAGTTGATGAGGTTATGTGGAAAACCTTTTTAATCCTTATTTTTAGCGGTTTAAATCGAGTTGTTTTTATTGGTTCTTTGTTGATAACCCGTGCCCTATTGTGGATTGTTTCCGCCGCCGATCCGTCTAAACAGTTTTTCTCCCACTAGTTATTCACATTTTATACAACCTTTCCTTTATCAGTAGAAGTTTTTGATTCAGTCCCGGGTTTTGGTTGAGTTCTTTCGATATTTTATCGCAGGCATGGATGGCGGTAGTGTGGTCACGCTTCCCTAACCGGTCGCCTATATGGGGGTAGGACATTTTGAGAATCTCCCGCATTAAATACATAGCGATCTGGCGCGGCTCCACTACCTCCTGTTTGCGGCTTCTTTGGGTCATATCTCCAACGGGAACCTCGAAGAATTCGGCTACGATCTTGATTATGTCGTTTGGGGTGATGTTTTTGGGTGTTACCTGGACCGCCTCATTGATTATTTCTTCCAGTTTTTTATTATCCAAGCCACTTTTCTTGTATTGGGCGTAAAAAACAACCTTATTTAAAACCCCCTCCAACTCCCGAATGTTTTTTTGGACCCTCGCGGCTATTTGTTCCATCACCTTATCGTCCACCATAGCCCCAATTTCCTTGGCTTTGGTCTTAAGTATGACTAGGCGCATCCCGTAGTCTGGGTAACCTATATCCACTATCATCCCCCCTTCAAAACGCGATCTAAGGCGTTCCTCGAGCGTCGGAATGGCCGACGGCGGACGATCAGATGAGATAATTATCTGCTTGTTATTCTCGTAAAGGGTGTTAAATGTGTAAAAAAACTCCTGTTCAGTGGCGGTCTTTCCACCGATGAATTGGATATCATCTATTATCAAGACATCAATGTCGCGGTACTTCTTCTTAACATCGTCCATCCGTTTGTTTCGGAGCGCCTGAACGACGTCATTGACGAATTTCTCTGAAGACACATAGAGGACCGAGACGCGATTCTTGTAAAAGCTGATTATTTCGTTACCGGTGGCCTGGATCAAGTGGGTCTTCCCTAGACCAACCCCGCCGTAGAAGAAAAGGGGGTTATATTTGTTCCCCACGCTCTTTACAACCGCTTGGGCGGCGGCGTAAGCGAGTTCGTTGGATGAGCCGACGACGAAAGTATTGAAATCGTAGCGAGGATTAAGGTTTGTTTTTGGATCGATCTTCAACTCTATTAGCTCCGGTTGCGGTTCCGCTGCTTCACGGAGATCGTTTTTTGGTTTCTTCGCAGCGCTCGCAACCGGGTTGGGGGAGTTTTGACTGACAACAACGTAGTCCACGTTCTTAATGGACCCGTCGACGTTTCTGAGTGAGCCGAGAATTATCTTGTGATAACGGCTTTTCACCCATTCTTTAGCGAAGTTGTTCGGCAGGCCGACCAAAGCCACCCCATCCTTGTCGGCCTTTCCCAAGAATTGGCTGTTCTTGAGCCAGGTCAGGAAATTTGGTCGGGAAATCTGAAGCTCGATGTCCCCGAGAACTGTTTGCCAAACATCTTTAGGATTCATTTGGTCGTCGGATTTTTTACCTTGGGTTAATCATAAACTCATTCGGGTGATATGCAACGTTGCGGAAAGCTCATGACTGTGCTTTAATTGTGCATTATCTGTTGATAGTCGGAACAGATTATAATCAGGAAGAAAAATGAGTGTCACCTACCAACCGAAGAAGAGAAAAAGGGCCAGGGCGCACGGATTCCTTAGCCGGAAAAGGTCTGCGACCGGGCGCGCCGTCCTCAAGGCGCGTCGCCGCAAGGGTCGTCGGCGTCTAACCGTCTAGAAGTGAATATAGTTTTAAAGTCCAAGTCCTTAAACGGGGCCAAACCGAGGGTAACCGTCGTGGTGGGAAAGAGTTCATTGAAGAGCGCGGTGCTCCGCAACCTGCTCAAAAGGCGCCTGCGGGCGATTCTCTTGCCGGAAGCGAGAAAACGATCGATTAAAATCACCGCTTTTGTGAGAGGCAAGGTGGACGACCTAGGATTCGAAGTCGTAAAAAAATCGGCCCTCGACGTTTTGAACAACAAAAATGGCGGCAATCTTTAATACGATCATATACCAGCCGATCTTATGGGTGCTGATTTTTCTTTACCAGAATGCGTCTTTCGGCGATCTAGGCATCGCGATCGTGTTGCTTACCATACTGATCCGTTTGATCCTTCTGCCGTTGTTCTATAAAGGCGCTAAAGACCAGACCGTACTCCAGCGTCTTCAGCCCCACATTAAGAAGATCCAGCTGGACCACAAAGACGACAAAGAAAAACAAGCTCGGGCGATGATGGAGCTTTACAAGACCAACAAGGTCAATCCCTTTTCCGGTTTTCTCCTTCTCCTCCTTCAACTGCCGGTCTTTATAGCTCTTTTCGAGATATTCACCAAAGGAATAAACTCCAGCACGTTCACCAATCAAACCTTCTTTGGTTTGGACCTGGTCCAAAAAAGTCTGATATTGGCGATTTGCGCCGCCCTACTTCAATACCTTCAAGGGCGTCTTGCCATACCAAACGGGAAAATGGAGACCGCTCAAAGGGTCATGATGTTCGTTGGGCCGCTCGTTACGATTTTGGTCTTAGGGAATCTGCCGGCGGCTTTGGGTTTGTACTGGAGCGTCTCGAACTTGTTTTCTTTGGGCCAGCAGGTCTATATTAATAAAAAACTACCCCCACTCCCCGATTCGGCGGGTGGACGTTGAACGAAATGGACCTCAAAGATCAAATCATAGGCTTGGTAGAAAAAATGGGCTTTCCAGAAGCCCAGATTTCCATTGACGACGAACACCATAAAGTTTCGATCGTCATCGACGACGAGACGGTTAGGGCTCAGTTGCCGAACCTACTGCCGGCGCTAGAACACCTGGTAAACCTCATCCTTCGCAAGGTGAAATCGCCGGCCTACGTCGTTGATCTGAACTACTATCGCCGAGAACGCGAACGGCTCATTATAGAACTAGCCAAAGCGGCTGCCAAAAAGGCAGCGATGACCAAGGGCGAGGTGGCCCTGCCGCCGATGAACGCCTATGAGAGGCGCTTGGTCCACGTCGAGATATCGACGAACCCGGACCTGAAAACAGAAAGTATTGGAGCCGGAAAAGACCGGCACATCATCATCCAGCCGACCAATCTCTAGTCGTAAAAATCTCCGCCGGGCGCCGTAGTGCTCGAGTTTATAGAGGGAGAGCCGATGCCGATGGCGTAAAGATAGCCATCGAATCTGTTTATGAAGTAAAGGTTACCACTGGACAGAGTCGGCGCTTCGGCGTCGATCGGGTCACTGCTCGCCGGCATCGGCACGAGGGTCGATGCCCCACTTAAAAGGTCCAGGCCGTACAAGGCGTCGGCCGAATAAACCTTGCGCTCGACGTAGTCGTCCGGAAGAACCGCCGTTTTAAAATCGTTGTTCGTCGGCACGAAACAATAAATAACGGAACCGGCGTTTTGGGAGCATTTCGATGGAAGTGTTATAAATGGTATCGGGGCGACGTTCTGCAGTGTTTTTTCGTTCAATATTTGGAAGCCGCCTTGAATAGAGTAAGTGATCAGTGTCGACCCGTCGTTTGTGGGAGCGACAACGAGGCCGCTTAGTGGGCCCATCAACAAACTAACGGTCGACGTTTTAATGTTAAATCCCCAGACCCTTCCGTTATAGTTTGCGTTACCCCTTTCCTCTACAAGAAGAGTAGACGGCGGAACGAAATCGAACGAAGTGTCCAAAAATCGGAAATCACCGACCAGGATCTTCGGTTTGGGAGGAGTTTTGGTCATATCAAGCGTCACAAGATTGACGCTCGATCCGTTCTGCTCGGTCGCGATCAAGGTATTACTATCCGTCCCCCAAGTGGCTTGGATGATGTTAGAAGGGAGCGGTTGCCAAACCTGGTCAACAGAGTCGAACACTCCCCAGCTCGGTAATCTTGGATCACCGAAGGCCGCTAAAACCGACCTACCGTCTGGGCTTTGTTTTGTGAAATTGACGGCAGCTACTCCCTGCTGGGTGATCTGGGGATTCTTCTGCCCCGCCTCGGCTTGCCAGACGACGCCGGCTTGGTCTAAATAAAAGACCGCGCCGGTCGAAGGATCGGTCCAAAAGAAAGTCGCCGGCTTATCCGATATTTTGGCGAGCGTACCGATAGCCACCGCGGTCCCGGCCGAGAGGCCGGTGTTAGAAGAGCCCGTGCTCGTGCCGGTCAGGCCGGAAAGCGGGAAGTAAGGGGAACCGGACGGCTGGTTTGCGGTGGGGGTAGCGATCACGCTGGTCCAAATAAAATAGATCAGGATGCCGACGACAATCACCGCACCGACGATCACTATTAATTTTACGTAGGGTTTCATGGTTAGTTGCTATTACAGCCGGCTATCGTGACGTGAACGTGGGTGGCGCTCGGATCGGTGCAATCGACTTTCACCCCGCTCCCATTCTCGCAGCGGGCCTCAAATCCGCCGACCGACACGTCTGGGTTAGAACTCTCTTTAATGTATGTTGCACAATCCAGTTTAGCGGCGTTAATGAAGCCGTTGGCGTTCGCTCCGTTCACGGCGAAATCCACAGCTAGGGAACCTTGGTTGCTTGCCGCCTTCGGGTCGTTGCTTACAAAAGAGCCTCCGTAGTGGCACGAATTGACGTCGTGGCTGCAGGTCGTCCCTTGGCCGCGAGTGTAGTTGCAGATGGGGTGGCTTTGATCGGATGTGTAATAAGGGACTGCGGGGAGGATTTTATTGGTCGTCAGGCACTGGATGAAAGCGTTGGTGTTAGGGGCGTCGGTGGTCGTGTAGCTCGAGTAGTACCACTTGGCGGCGCAAGTGGTCTGGTCTTTGCATTGCGCGACGCTGCTTTGAAGGGCGTTCGGGTCGTAGCTGCCAAAGCCGCTTTCGGGGCTGTTCGCATTCGGGTTAGCGGCGATCTCCTGGTTATGCAATGCGCAAAGTTGGAGGCTCGGGTTGAGGTCTATCATGGTGGTGCTAGAACTGTCGTTCTCCTGGTAGGCGTATATCAAACACCGGGCATCGGTTTCTATCGATGAGGACGTGGTATCGCTCCCCGGGAAATAAGGATATTGCCAGACCTTGGATCCGGCCGGGATCGTCTCGCCCTCGTTGTAATATTTGCCGTCGTTCACGATGCCGAGAGCCGATTGGGTTGAAACGTAGCCCACCCGGAAGGTGCAGTTCAACGAAGGTTCCTTGCTTTGGTCTCTGAAGTTGGCGCCATCCCAAGTGATGCCGTGATGCGAAAGTTGGGAGTAAGTGGCGTTGGATGTGGAAGAAGCATCCAGACCGCCGATGCACTCGCTGATCGGTATGCTGATTCCCGAACTCGTGGCCACCTGGTTGAATTGGACACCGGGGATGTTCAACGTCGTGATCTGGGGATTTATAGTGTTCAAGATCAAGTATGAGGCGAAGAGGAGAGCAACGCCGTAAATAGCCGAAAGGATGATGTCACGGGCATCCTCCTGTCCGCCGGCATTCCCGGCCGAAATAGTGTACTTAATTCCGCCGTAGACGATCATTACCAAGGCCAAGAGTCCGGAGGCTCCAAGCGCGAAACGGTAAAAGGTGTTCAGCCAGTCGCCGATGCTTTGCGAGGGGTTGGTTGGGCACGGGCCCAGCCCGAGCGAAGGACAAGGAAAGTTGACGTTCACTAACTGACTATTGGGACCGCTCTGAGCAAAAACGGTCGGAAGCGCAAGGCCGACCACCACAAGGA
>CAYRVA010000035.1:0-5946 GCA_964427645.1 uncultured Candidatus Saccharibacteria bacterium
CGCGTTTCCTGATGAATCTTCTTGCCGGATTCAAGCGCTTTTTCCTGTCTTTGGATTTCGTAAGCAATGGCATCGTGAACCGCCTTGAACGAGTTGATATTTTTGACCTCTACTTTCGTACCAAGTTCGCCGCCCTTGCCCACGCTCACATTCGCTTCGATGCGCATGTGGCCTTTTTCCATATCGGCATCAGAAATGCCAAGATAGCGGAGAATGAGCCGCAATTCGCGGGCGAAAGCAACCGCTTCTTCCGCGTTCTTCACATCCGGTTCGGTGACAAGCTCCATGAGCGGCACGCCCGCGCGGTTGAAATCCACTAAACTGGAATTATGAATTACGAATTTTGAATTATGGGTATTCCCTAATTCCTTATTCCTAATTCCTGATTCATGTATCAGCCGGCCTGTATCTTCCTCCAAATGGACACGGCGAATACGGATACCGTTCAATGTCCCGCCTTTGACAAGCGGGTTCTCGTACTGAGAAATTTGATAACCCTTTGGAAGATCGGGATAAAAATAGCTTTTCCGGTCAAAATGAGAGCGCTCGGCGATTTTTCCGCCCAAAGCCAAACCTAATTTTATGACAGACAAAACCGCTTCGCGGTTTGCAACCGGCAACGTACCGGGATGACCCAAACAAATCGGGCAGACATTTTTGTTGGGATGCGCTTCATCCGGCTCATTCGGGCAGGCACAAAACATTTTCGTTTTCGTCTTTAGTTCCACATGAACTTCAAGACCAATCGTTGGAATATAACTCATATCCTTATCATCGTTAGTTCTAATATTACAACAAAGAAAAATTTTTTGATATTTCTTGACTATAACCACCTAGAAGAATAATAATATCCTCGGTACCCCACACATTCTCACGAGGTTGAATGACATGCCAATCATTCATATCGTTGCCGCAATCGCGAGGAACGGCGTGATCGGCCAAAACGGCCAAATCCCCTGGGGCCGGAGCCTGAGAGACGATCTCCGGCACTTCGCCAATCTCACCGGAGGCGGCACAATCCTCGCCGGGCGGAAAACCCACGAGGCGATTGTCGAGGCCCGAGGCGGCCCTCTCCTCAATCGGCGAACGCTCATTCTCACCCGCCGGGCAGACTATCCTCTGCCACCGGCCCACAGGCCATCCTGCGAAGTCGTGACTTCCTGGGAAGCAGCCGTCGCAAGAACTAAAGAGCTCGGCATCACGGAGCTCTTCGTGATTGGAGGTTCGCAAGTCTACGCCCTCGCTCTTCCTCACGCCGACAAGATGCATCTCACCAGGCTCGACCGGTACTACGACGGCGACGCCTTCTTCCCGTCCTTCAACGAACGGGATTGGGGGATGACTCCCTCGGAACTCCGCCCGGCGAATGACGGAAATGCCTGCTCATTCCGCATCTGGACCTACTGGCGAATCGCCAAACCCGCCCCAGTCACCGCCGCTCCCGCGTAGAACAACGATCAACCTCGCCTGCACCAGCCGGACAGGACAGCCACCACGCTGTCCTGTTTGCTTTTGAAAATTGACGCAAGCATAGAAACGGTGGTAAAAATAGGTCAGTACCCGATAAAAACCTCCGAAAAAGGATTCCGTATGAAAGAATACCTCGATCTTGTGGAAACCGTTCTCACGAAGGGCAAACTGCGCCGAAGCGACACCCAGGGTATCGGCAACTTGGTCTACCCCTTGGGCGAACGCTGGGTGTTCCGCCCGACCGAAGGGTTTCCTCTCACTACGACTCGCCGGATGAGCTGGAAGGTGGTTGTGGGGGAACTCCTCTGGTTCTTGAGCGGCTCAAGCCGCGTGGCGGATCTCCACACCCGCAACATCAGCATCTGGGACCCGTGGGCAACCAAGGAGTTCTGCGACCGGTACGGTTTGCCAGAAGGCGATCTCGGTCCCATCTACGGCCCGCAGTGGGTCAAGTGGCGGACTCGCAACGGCGAGACTATCAATCAGATCGCCAAGCTCGTCGAGGAAATCAAAACCTTCCCCGATTCCAAGCGCATGATGGTCACGGCCTGGAACCCCGAGGACGTCGACAAGGTGATGGTCGCGCCATGCCACGGCGTGCCATGGAAATGCATCGTCGCCGAAGGCGAGATATACCTCCATATGTTCCAGCGGAGCGCCGATCTCTTGGTCGGCGTGCCGGTGAACATAGCCTCCTACAGCCTGCTACTCATGATGATCGCGCAGGCAACCGGTCTCCGACCCGGCGCGTTCATCCATCATCTCACGGACGTGCACATCTACCTGAACCAGCAGGGTGGCGCAAGAGAACTCTTGAGGCGTGAGCCTCTGTCCCTGCCGAAGGTACGATTGAGTCCAGACGTGACAGATCTCTTCAACTTCACGCTCGCGGACATCGCGCTCGAGGACTACAACGCGCACCCCTACTTCCCCATCCCGGTGGGCATATGAAAAAGAAAGGGAAAGTGGTGGACCCGCGGTACGCGAGAACCAAAGAGTACCGGAAAGTACTCGAGGAAATAGCCGCTGGAGAGAGATGCCCGTTCTGCCCCGACGCCTTCATGTGGCACCAGAGACCGATTCTCCGCCGTTCCGGCCGGTGGTTCATTACCGCGAACAGATTCAGCTATAAGGAAGCCCGGGTCCGGCTAATGATCATCGGAACCGAGCACAGGGAAAGCTTCGAAGAGCTAACTCGAGACGATCTTGCGGCCGTCCGGAAGCTGGCGAGGTGGGCCATCGCGAGGTTCAAAATCCGCGGCGGCGCGCTCGCCATCAGATTCGGCGATTCGCGTTTCACCGGCGCAACGGTGGTCCATCTTCACTTTCACCTCATTGGTCCGAAACTGGATCGACGCCGTAGGTCCGCGAAGAAAGTGAACTTCCCTATCGGCTGACCGAGACAGCAACAAAAGCGACGAAGCCCCGTCCACGATTCTTTGTGGATGGGGCTTCTGCTTGCTACCTGACCCTGAATACCCCCACGCCCGCCGAACGAAGAATATTCTCTCCGTCGACGGTGGAGTGTCCCGTCTGGAAAAAAAGCGACTTAATGCCGGAGCAGGCGATGAGTTTAGCGCAAACCGGGCACGGGAAAACCGTGACGTAGAGACTCGCGCCATCGAGCGAAATCCCTTGCCGCGCCGCCTCAGCGATGATGGCCTGTTCGGCATGGATCGCTGAACAGACTTCGCTGTGCTCACCCGGAGAGATGAAATCCCGCGGGTCGCCCACGATGTAGGGCGTGTGTTCCGACGGAAGATGGCGGTTGTGTTCGAAAAGCTTGGCCACCTCCCGACTGACTAACACGGCTCCTACTCGCCGCCACCAGTCGGAACTTTTACCGGCTTCGCTTGCGGCAAGAGTCATCATCCGGCGGTCGAAACCGTTGGTCGAGACCAGAACGTTCTGGGACGGATCCATTGTGAAAACGTTCTTCTCGTCCCACCGAAGGAACACCGATTCGAATACGCATCTCCTGCCCACAAGGTACTTCCCAACAAGGCGGCGAGACATCTCGTCATCAATGAGTACAACTGGATTCCCTTCGATGACGGAGATGGTTTCCGAAGCAACAACACTGACGGACCGAAAAAATCCTGTCCTCTTGATGAGCCACGCCGCATCCTCTGGATCGAGTGCCCGAATCTCTTTGCCGAAAGGCATGAGTTCGGCAATCAAATCCTCACCAAGGATGTAGACGCCGTGAACTTCCCCGGAAAATCTCCGGAAGAGATCAAGGTAACCTTGGTGGAGAGCTGGAACGTAGAGCACCAGATGGGCTTCTTTGATTGTCATCGTTGTTCCTCCAGCGCCGCGATCGTCTGGAGTAGCTTACCCTTCAGAATCCTCTGGATTGTGTCAGTTGAAGAGGTTTCTTCCGCCTGCCGCGGAAGGACGATGAGCTTTCCGCAACGCTTCCGGATCTGACGCCTCTGCTCCTGTGGGTAGCTGTCCTGTACAGCAACGAAGACCTCGGGCCGCAGGGCATCGAGAAGAGCGAACTTCCACTGACCTTTCGGGTCGACATCATCGACCGGGGTCACGAAATTGACGCAGGCGAGATAACTCACCATTTCCATCCGCTCGCTCTGCGGAATTATCGGGCGGTTAGGCCCTTTATACAGCTTCACTGCGCGATCGGTATCCACGCCGACGACGAGAACGTCGCCGGAGGCCCGAGCCCGCATGAGGTAGCGGACGTGACCGATGTGAAGCATGTCCCAGGAACCGATCGTAATGACGACCTTGGCGCCGAGGATTCGACAGGCCCCGATGTACCGCTTGAGAAGCGCGAGAGAGTTCACGATCTTGTGGGCGCCGTCTTGGGAAAACCCCGAGCTGTTTAGCGCGAACATTCGGACTAACTCCGTTTCAGGTTTTTGGTTGATTGAAGATCCGTTGCTATTCTAAAGCCGATAATGGGGCAGAGTCAATAAAAAGATTATCACTCCACCGTAATCCCCATATTGCGCGCGGTGCCCTCGATGATTTTCTCCGCCGCTTCGATGGTTGTCGCATTCAAATCCACCATTTTCTTCTCGGCGATCTCACGAATCTGAGCCCGAGTAACCTTACCCACCTTAGTTTTGTGCGGTTCGGCCGAGCCTTTTTCAATTCCGGCGGCTTTTTTCAAAAGCGCCGACGCCGGCGGCGTCTTCAATTTAAAATCGAAACTTCGGTCTTCATAAACCGTGATCTCGGCTGGAATAATATCGCCGGCCATATTTTTTGTCGCTTCGTTGAACTGCTGGCAGAAAAGACCGATGTTTACGCCATGCGGCCCTAGAGCGGTGCCGACTGGCGGGGCGGGATTGGCCGCTCCGGCCGGCAACTGCAATTTCAAAGTTGTTTTTATAGGTTTGGCCATTATTTTATATTTTTTGCACCTGTAACGTATCCAGCTCCACTATCGTGTCACGACCGAAGATGGGAACCAATACTTTAACCTTCCCCCGCTCTTCGTCGATTTCGGCGATTTTCCCGTCGTGATCCTTGAACGGCCCGTCTGTTATTTTCACCGTCTCGCTGACTTTAAGATCTAGCTTGAAACGAGGTTCGGCCTCTCCCATCCGAGTCATTAATTCGTCTATCTCCTCTTTCGAGAGCGGCGCGGGTTTGGCGGCCGAAGCGCCGACAAATCCCGTAACGCGCGGCGTGTTGCGCACCACATACCAGGAATCATTGTCTAAAATCATATCCACCAAAACATAACCCGGATAGATTTTCTCTTCCACTTTATGGCGCTTGCCGCTCTTCACTTTGATTTTCACTTCCTTCGGCACAATGACGTTGAAAATCTTGTCAGTCATCGCGAGCGACTCAATCCGTTGTTTCAGATAGCGAGCAACGGCGTCCTCATAACCGGCGTAAGTGTGGATGGCATACCAATGCCTATTTTTGTCAGTCGTGCTCATGCCAGTAAAGCTTTTAATCCTCTCAAGAATATGAAATCAAGGAAACCGAGAAAAACGGCAAGAACTATGGAAAAGCCGATCACAAAAATAGTGTAACGGATAGTTTCTTGCCGACTCGGCCAGTTGACCCGCTTGAACTCGCGCTTAGATTCCTCGAAAAATGTTTTAATCTTACCTATCATTATCCTGAATTTTATACCAAAACCAGACCCAAAAAGCAAATCTTATGCTAGACATCCAAGTTTTTTACGGACGTGGCGTGAGCTTGGATGAAGTTCTTACGCGGCTCGACCTCGGTCCCCATTAAAATGTCAAAAAGCTTGTCAGCCTCGACCGCATCTTCGACTTCAACTTTTTTCAGAAGCCGCGCATTCGGGTCCATCGTCGTCTCCCAAAGCTGGGAAGGATTCATCTCGCCAAGACCTTTATAACGCTGGATACCCACATTCTCGCCGCCCATCGCTTTCAAGATTGCATCCCGTTCCTTGTCGCTATAGGCATAGCGGATATCTTTCCCTTTTTGGAGACGAAAAAGCGGCGGCTGGGCAATATAGAGATA
>CAYRVA010000036.1:0-5767 GCA_964427645.1 uncultured Candidatus Saccharibacteria bacterium
GTCGCAGAGATCGTGCCAGAAAAAGTCGTAGAGGCCCTGGAGAGCTTTGTTGAATTCGAATCCTTCGATCAGCCTTTCCGTCTCTTTCTTTGTCTCTCCGAGCTTCTTTAAAATGGTTTTGTCCGAGTCGGTATAGTCGTGTTTACCAATACCGACGCCCGTGCTTGTCGGCGCGGGGTTGTTTTCGATGACGAATCTGGCGGCGTTCCAGATCTTGTTGCAGAACTTCCGCCCGGCTAGAGCGGCCGCCTCATCCCAGCGGATATCCTGGCCGGTCGATTGCCAAACGACGGCGAAGCGGGCCGCGTCCGCTCCGAACTGGTCGATGTACTTCAGCGGATCGATGCCGGTCCCCAAACTCTTCGACATCCTTTTGCCGTCTTTGGTGAGAATGGTGCCGTGGATGACGACGTCATCAAAAGGCAGCTTGCCCATGAATTCCAGGCCGGAAAAGATCATTCGCGCCACCCACAGATTGATGATGTCCCGGGCGGTGATGAGGGTATTGCCCGGATAATATTTCTTTTTATCTTCCTCCGAAAATCCCGCAAACGGCCAGAGAGCGGACGAAAACCAGGTATCGAGCACGTCCGGCGACCGCTCCATCTCGCAGTTTCCGCAAAAGGGGCAAGCATCGGGCTTTTCGGCGGACACGGAGAATTTCTCTTTGTCTTTCCTGCAGAACCAGACCGGCAGTTGATGTCCCCACCAAAGCTGGCGCGAGATCGTCCAATCGCGGATATTTTGCAGCCAATCGGTGTATATTCTTTCGAAGTTATTCGGCTGGATCTTCACCTTCCCGGACCTCACCGCCTTCAAGGCGCTTTTTGCGAGGGCCTCCATCTTGAGGAACCACTGCATCGAAGGGATGGGCTCGATCACGTGGCCGCACCGCGAGCACGTTGCGACGTTGTGGACGTACTCTTCTTCCTTTTCGATCAGGCTCTGCTCTTTTAGTTTTTGGACGACCGCGGCGCGCGCCTCCTCGGTCTTCATCCCAGCGTACTCGCCGGCGCGCTGGTTCATCTTGCCGCGTTCGTCGATGACTTGGATCGTTTCAAGCTTGTGTCTTTGGCCGATCTCGAAGTCAAGAATGTCGTGGGCTGGCGTCACCTTCACCGCGCCCGTGCCGAAATTCAGGTCGATCTTCAGATCGGTAATGATCGGTGTCTCGCGGTTCGTGAGCGGCAACCGCACGGTCTTCCCGACGAGGTCCGCGTATCTTTTATCCTTCGGGTTCACCGCCACGGCCGTGTCCCCGAGCATCGTCTCCGGCCGGGTCGTCGCCACCACGATGTATTTGGTATTTTGTATGTCGTGTTTAGTATCGACGACGGGATACTTGATATACCACAACTTGCTTTTCTCCTCCTTATGTTCCAACTCGAGATCGGACAGGCTCGTGCCGCAGCGCGGGCACCAATTCACGGTGCGGTAGCCGCGGTAGATCAGGCCTTTTTTGTAGTAATGGACAAAGGCGTTCAGGACGTCCTTCGCATAAGCGTCGTCCATCGTGAAACGGAGGCGCGACCAATCGGCCGAGATACCAATCCTCTTGAGCTGATTCAAAATAATACCGCCGTATTCCTCCTTCCACTGCCAGACCCTTTCGATGAATTTTTCCCTCCCCAATTCGAAGCGAGAAAGACCCTCCTTCTTGAGCTGCTTTTCGACCATATACTGCGTCGCGATGCCGGCGTGGTCGGTGCCGGGAAGATAGAGCGCGCGATAGCCCTTCATCCGGTGATAACGGACCAGTATATCTTGGAGCGAATTGTTCAAAAGATGCCCCATATGAAGAGTTCCCGTCACGTTGGGAAGGGGCATGTAAACGATGTAATTTTTCTTGCGCTTGCCCGGAAGTCTGTCAGGGTTGAAATACTCGGACTCGAGCCACCTCTTATAGATCCCGGGCTCGACCTCCTTAGGGTCGTAGGGTTTCGAAAAATCGGCGGTCATTAAGGATTATTATGGCCGATTGATAGCGGGAAATAAAGCCAAAACCCGCTATATTGACATTTATAGAAAATAGTGCTATTATTAAAAGAAATATTGGAGATGAATCGATGACAGGTCTGGATTTCATTGCTTTGATGCCAGTTGTGTTCCTTCTTTATATTTTCGTCCCCGGACGTAAAAAGCAGGAAGTGCACTGAACTGAACATCAATCGGGTATATATTCCTGCACGGCTGTGCGGAAATTTTTTATAAACTTAGATTGGATTGGGCCGTCATACGGCGCCCCTTCTTTTTAAGGAGTTGGATATAAGCGGCGGCAGCGATCATTGCGGCGTTGTCGGTGTTGAATTCCATGGGTGGGGCGAAAAAGTTCGTTCCCAGTTCGCGGCTCTTCGCCGCGAGCGCTTCGCGGAGCGAAGCGTTGGCCGCGACCCCTCCCGCGAGGATCACCGACCTGGCCTTGTATTGTCGAGCGGCCCGGGCGGTTTTGGCGACAAGGACGTCCACGGCCGCCTTTTGGAACGAAGCCGCCACGTCGTTTACGGAAGCGCCCTTATGGTCACGCAAATAATAAAGAACGGATGTCTTAAGCCCGGAGAAACTGAAATCATAATTTTTGTCGTGCATCATCGGCCGGGGGAAGCTCATAGCCTCCGAACTTCCTTTCGCGGCCGCTTTTTGTATCTCCGGTCCGCCGGGATAGGGCAGGCCGAGCATGCGCGCCACCTTGTCAAAAGCCTCGCCGACGGCATCGTCGCGCGTTTCGCCCAATTTTTTCCATTGGGTCAGCGATTTGAGAAGCAAAAGGATCGTGTGCCCGCCGGAGACCACCAAGCCCACCGCCGGGTACGTCTTGGAACTTGTTATTTGCTTGTCCTCCGAAGCTTTAGCGGAAGAGGGGGATTCGGAATTTGCTCTTTTTTGCTCCAGCAAAAAAGAGTAGAGGTGCCCTTCCATATGGTTGGCGCCGACTAGCTTTGCTTTCGGAAAGACCTTCCGGTGGAGCTCTTTGGCGAACTCGATGCCGGCCCAAAGCGCCGGCTCGAGTCCCGGTCCAACGGTTACCGCGATGGCGTCGGGAATAGGGAACCTAGAATGGCGAGCAGAGGAACGTCCGTTGTGCTGTATTCTGTATTCTTGATTCTGTATTCTTTCAAAGATTATCGGCAAGTTCTTGATGTGCTCTCTCTTGGCTATATTAGGCACCACCCCTCCATAAGGGGCGTGGAGAGCGACCTGGGAAGAAACGATGTTCTTCAAAACCTCGAAGTGGGGTCGCCTCAACCCCCCGCTCGCTTCGACGAGCGCCATTGCCGTTTCATCACAGCTGGTTTCTATGGAGAGTATTTTCATCACTTGAAATTCCGATCCTTTAATATAAAAATAATAGTACTATGATTCAACCTCTTTGGGTTTGGAGCGACTGGGGGCTCCTAGTTTTGCGGGTGGTTTTAGGATTGATACTTTTAAAGCATGGCTGGCCTAAGCTGAAAGGTTTGAAGCAGTTCGGCGAGAACTTCGAGACAATGGGATTCAAACCCGGCATTTTTTGGGCGACCATCGTCATGCTCGTGGAATGTCTGGGCGGCCTTTTTCTCATCTTGGGCCTTTTGACCCAGATAGTCGCCTTCTTCCTTGCGATCGAGTTCGTTGTCATCCTGCTTAAAGTGAAAAGGAAGGCCGGTTTTGTGGGCGGTTACGAGTTCGATCTTTTGATAATGGCTTCCGCACTCGCTCTCCTCGTGCTCGGGGCCGGCCGTTTGGGCCTGGACTCGGTCCTTAACCTCATCCTCTATTAATTAACTCAATCCTATGTCCCGGTTTTGGGAAATCTTCCCGGGCGCGGTGGCTTGGGCGACGCTTGTTACCCTCCTTCTCCTCTCCTGGTGTTTACCGGCGGCCGTCGTGATCTTCGTTCTGCTTTACGACCTTTACTGGTTCCTGCGGATCGTTTATTTTTTCATTCACTTGGCGGCGTCTTTCAAGCGAATGCGGTCCAATTTAAAGGTCAATTGGCTCGAGAAGCTTGAAAGAGAAAGCGGCACTGGCTGGCAGAAAATAGACCATCTCGTCGTTTTGCCGGTCTATCACGAGCCGCTTGCGCTCTTGCGCCGCACCTTTTTGAGCCTGGTCGAGGCGAACTACCCCAAAGACAAGCTCCTGATCGTGCTCGGTATCGAGGAAAGAGGCGGCGCTGAAGACGAGTCCGTGGCGCGGGAAATAGCAGCGGAGTTCGGTCAGGCTTTCGGCGGGTTTTTGATCACCCGCCATCCGGCGAATTTGCCCGGGGAGATTCCGGGGAAGGGCTCGAACGAAACTTGGGCCGCCCGCGAAGCGGTCAAAAGGTTCGGGGGCGCGAGGGAACTCGACCTTCAAAACGTCATCGTCTCGGTCTTCGACGGGGATACCCGGCCGGGGCCGGATTACTTCGGGGTGCTCGCGCGCGCCTTTCTCACGGAACCGGACGCCGTACACGCAAGCTTCCAACCGATACCGATCTTCGTGAACAATATCGGCGACGCTCCGTTCTTCGCCCACATCGTCGGCTTCTCCTCGACGTTTTGGCAGCTCATGCAGGGTTCGCGCCCGGAGCAATTGGTCACCTTCTCTTCCCACAGCATGCCGCTTCGAGCTTTGATCGACGTCGGTTTTTGGGAAAAAGATCTCGTTTCCGAAGACTCCCGAATATTTTTCCAGTGTCTCGAGCACTGGAACGGTGATTGGCGAACCATACCGCTCTTTTATCCGGTTTACATGGATGCGGTTTCCGGCCCCGATACTTGGACCGCTTTCAAAAACCTCTATAAGCAGCAACGGAGGTGGGGTTGGGGTGCGGAGAATATCGCCCGGTTCGCGGCGGACACCAAACGGCGGGAAAGTTTCCCCGGCAAGCTGCGCCGTTTTTGGCTATGGGTCATGTTCGACGGTTTTTATTCTTGGGCGACGAGCGCGCTCGTTATTTTCCTCTTCGGCTGGTTGCCCAACGCCTTGGGCGGAACGGCTTTTGCCGCTTCGATAATCTCTTACAACCTGCCGAGGATGACGGGACTCATACTGAACCTAAGCTTGGTCGGCGTTATCGCTCTTGCGCTTTGGAGCGCGGCGATCCTAAGAACGGAAAGAGGAGACATTCCGCGCCTCAACTATCTGCTTTACGTCCTGGGCTGGGTGCTCACGCCGCTCACGACCATCGTTTTCGGCGCTGCGCCGGCTCTCGACGCTCAAACACGGCTCATGCTGGGCGGCAGGTATCGCTTGGGTTTTTGGAAAACACCGAAAAAATGAACGAATACATCACGGAAGGCATAGTATTCCATATTCGGAACCAACGGGAGACCGACCGGAGCGCGGATGTCTTTACGAAACGTTTCGGTCGGATCGATCTGAAAGTGACCGGCGGTCGCAAACCGCTCTCGAAACTCTCACCTCATTTGGACGTGCTCGGTTTCGCCAAACTCCGACTCGTCGAGAAGAACCAAGTCGTCGTTGTGGACGCCTTCCAAACCGAAAGATTCGAGAAGATCGAGAAGAACGTCGATCTAAAATCGCGGGCGCTCGCTTTGATCGGTTTGCTGAGAGTGATTTTACCGAAGGCCGCCCCGGACGACCGCTTATGGCATTATTTATTGCGCGCTTTTCGAGAAGGAAAGTGGCGGGTCCAGGACGTGTTGCGCATTCTGGGCTACTCCAGCGAGGAAGCCAGTTGCAGCGCCTGTGGCTCGAAGCCGGTCGCGGCCTTTTACCCGAAGAACCAGGAGTTTTTTTGCCGTGAATGCGTTTCAAATGTAAAGGGAAGTGAGATAGTATA
>CAYRVA010000037.1:0-5495 GCA_964427645.1 uncultured Candidatus Saccharibacteria bacterium
AGGAATATATCGTCCGCGAACTCAAGGAATTGGAAGACCATGAGTTTAAGTGGAAAGATTTCAGAATGATCGATCCATTCGGCTTTTATCTGCGTTTCACGGAACTTATCGATTGGAGGCAAAAATAGCATTCTACCTACTGTTATTAGCACTTGACTTGGTCGAGTGCTAATCTATAATTGTCTCTAATGTTGCCCGAAAGGACAAAAACCATACTCAAAACGGCCGTCGAGGACTATATCGAGACCGGTAAGCCCGTGACATCCGAGGGCCTCTACGAAGGCCATGATTTCGGTATCAAGCCGGCCATGATCAGATGGGAACTGAACGAGCTCAACAAACTGGGCTACCTCTCCCAAAAGCACCCCTCGGGCGGCCGAACGCCGACAGACAAGGCCTATAAGTTTCTTATCGAATCCCTGGAGGAAGAAATCAGGGAAGCCAAAAAGGAAAGAAAACCGGCATTTGCGGGCGATATCGCCGCCGGGCGGCTTTCCGACTTCGTTTCGGCAATGGCAAACGAGCTCAATCTTTTGAGCATCGGGTACGAGGCCGAGAACGAGGCCTTTTATGAAAGCGGCTTGAATGAGCTTTTGCAAAACTTGGAGGATACGACCAAGGAAGAGATCGTCTCCATCGTTCGCGATTTCGAAAATCTGCCGGCGCGCCTCGCGGACGTCGGTCGCGAGTGGGAGACGGAGGAAATGTGGCCCCGGGTCTTCATCGGCCGGAACCCTTTAATAAAAAGCGAGCACGTGGCGATGATCGCAAGCTGCCTCGCGCGGGACGGGGACAAGTTCTTCGTCCTCGCGGTGGGACCGAAGCGGATGGACTACGAGAAATCATTGAAGATATTTAAATCATTAGAATGATCTCTCAAGAATAATGAATAGAGAATAGAGAATTATGGATAACGAAAACAAACAAGAAAATAAGCCGGAAACGGAGATGGAAAAGCTCCAGAAGGAAAGAGACGAATATTTGGATGGGTGGAAGCGGGCTAAGGCTGACTTCATCAACTACAAGAAGGAAGAGGCGGCGCGGCTCGAACAATTCATCAAGTTCAGCAACGAATCGTTAATTACGGAGCTCATCATGGTCCTCGACAGCTTCGATTTGAGTCTGGCCGTCATCAAGGAAGCGGACGCACAAAAGGGAGTGCTCCTCATCAAAAGCCAAATGGAAGACCTCCTCAAAAAATACGGCCTCGAAAGGATAAACCTCAAGCCCGGCGATGCCTTCGATCCGGCTAAAGCCGAAGGGGTCGGGGAGGCGGAATCACAGGCGCCGCCCGGAAGCATAGCGGAGGTCGTGAGCGCCGGATACGCCATTCACGGCAGAACGGTGAGACCGGCGAGAGTAAAGCTGGCGAGAATAAAGAATACAGAATAGGGAATAGAGGAGTGACTAGAATAGGGAATATAGGAACAATAAACTGAAAAAATAAAACAAAAATATGGCAAAAATATTAGGAATTGATCTAGGGACGACGAACTCGGCGGTAGCCGTGATGGAAGGCGGCGAGCCGAAGGTTTTGGAGAATGCGGAAGGGCTTCGCACGACCCCTTCCATAGTCGCGCTCTCAAAAGCGGGCGAACGCCTGACGGGCGTCCTCGCCAAGCGCCAAGCGGTCGTGAACCCCACAAATACCATTTATTCGGTAAAGCGCCTCATCGGCCGCAAATGGGACGACCCGGAGGTCCAGCGCGATAAGAAATACCTCCCGTACGAGATCCAAAAGAGCGCGACGGGTGGCGTGGAGATAAAAATGGGCGACCGGTGGTACAAGCCGGAGGAGATCTCGGCTATGGTCCTCCAGAAGCTCAAGGCCGACGCGGAAGCCAAACTCGGCGAAACGGTAACCGAGGCCGTCATCACGGTCCCGGCCTATTTCGACGACAGCCAAAGGCAGGCGACCAAAAACGCCGGCGAGATCGCCGGTTTCACGGTGAAAAGGATATTGAACGAGCCGACGGCCGCGGCTTTGGCCTACGGCATGAACAAGCAAAAGAACGAAAAGATCTGCGTCTATGACTTCGGCGGCGGCACTTTCGATATTTCCATTTTGGAAGTGGGGGACGACACGGTCGAGGTGAAAGCCACGGGCGGCGATACGCACCTCGGGGGCGACGACTTCGACCGGACGATAATCGAGTATCTAGTCGCAGAATACAAGAAGCAGGAAGGCATGGACCTTTCGAAGGACACGCTCGCGCTCCAGCGCCTCAAGGAGGCGACCGAGCGCGCCAAGCACGAGCTTTCTTCGGCGACGGAAAGCGAGATCAATCTTCCTTATGTCACATCCGACGCCTCGGGTCCAAAGCATTTCTTGATGAAGCTCACCCGGGCTAAGCTCGAATCGCTCGTCCAGGAATACATCGACCACTCGATCGACCTCGTAAAGACCGCCGTGACGGCCCCGGCCCCGAAGGGCGCGGGACTCAAGCTCGGGGACATAAACGAGGTGATACTCGTCGGCGGACAAACGAGAATGCCGGCCATCCAGGAGGCGGTCAAAAAGCTCTTCGGTAAAGACCCGCATCAGGGCATTAACCCGGACGAGGTCGTAGCCGTGGGCGCGGCCGTCCAAGCCGGAGTTCTCCAAGGCGACGTCAAAGACATCCTACTTCTCGACGTGACACCGCTCACCTTGAGCATCGAGACTCTCGGCGGGGTTTCGACGCCGATGATACAGAAGAATACGACCGTGCCGACGGCGAAGACCCAGGTCTTTTCGACCGCGGCCGACAACCAGTCCTCGGTCGAAATCCACGTGGGCCAGGGCGAGCGGCCAATGATGGCCGATAACAAAACGCTCGCGCGGTTCATCCTGGACGGCATTCCGCCCGCGCCGCGGGGGATGCCGCAGGTCGAGGTCACTTTCGACATCGACGCGAACGGTATTTTGACCGTGAAGGCTAAGGACAAGGGGACCGGGAAGGAACAGTCCGTGAAGATCGAGGCCTCGACAGCGCTTTCGAAGGAGGAGATCGAGCGCTTGAAGAAAGAAGCGGCCGAGCACGCCGATGAGGACAAGAAAAAGCGCGAGGGCATCGACATCAAAAACGGCGCCGAATCGCTCGTTTACGTGGCCGAGAAGGCCTTGAAGGACGGCGGAGAAAAGGTGCCGGCGGACGTGAAAACGGACGTCGAAGCCAAGATCGGGAAACTCAAGGAGGTGAAAGACAAGGAAGACCTCGCGGCGATAAAGACCGCGACCGAAGAACTTTCCGCCGCGCTACAAAAGATAGGCGAGGCCGTCTATAATAAGAAAGAAGATGGCGGGACCATCCCTGCAGGTAATTAGCGAATCCCGGGAAGCGGAAGCAGACCGCCGCCCCTGGAAGATAGTCATTTGGGGCGCGCTTTCGATCGCGGCCGGCTTTCTTTTCGTCGCGAGCTTCGAAAGGTGGATCCTGAGTGCCCAAAGTTTCTATTTCTGGAGCATGGTCGTGAGCGCCATCGTCTTTTGGTCGTTTGCGACTCTCCAGGTGCTTTTCGTGAAAGGTCTGGGGAAGCTCGCGCTCATCACGTTCCTCGAATGCCTCGCGCCGCTCTTCGCTTTTTGGCCGCACGTTTATCCGGCGCCGTCCTACGTTCTTTTGGGCGGTGCCGGCGTTGCGTTCATTCTCGCCTTCGCGGCCTTGAGACGGGGGCGTTCCTTTTCCCAGAACAGCGTGGAGATCAGGTTCTTCGATGTGGCCAAGGTTTTCCTGCCGCGTTTCGTTGCGGCCTGGCTCGTCTTCCTGAGTGTCCTTTTCTACCTGAGTTATTTCACTTGGGGATACTTTTCGCCGAGTCTGAGGACCGCGTTCCTGAGCGGGGCGGTCACGGCGGCCGCACCGGCGCTCAAGGTCTGGATACCCGAGTTTTCCTTGAACGTTTCGGTCCACGATTTCATCCAAAATGTCGCCAAGTCCCAACTCCAAGCCGAGCAGTTCAATCCGCTCGGGACGAGCGACAAGCAATTCACGGTCTCTTTCTCGCAGCTTTCCCCGAAGCAGCAGGATGAGCTTTTATCGAGCGCCACCCAGAGCCTGGAACAGACCTTCGCGGAGCGCTTCGGCACCTTCGACCCCAACGAGAACATGCTCCAGTTCGCCGACAATCTCGTGACGTTTTATTTCAATAATTTCCTCGGCCGGACGAGTTGGCTCACGCCGGTCATCGTCGCCGCGGCCGTCTTCTTCCTTTTCAAGGGAATCGTCGCCCTCTTTTACTGGCTCATCGCCCTCGTTGCTTTCATCATCTACAAGATACTGATCGTGCTCGGTTTCGCCTATACGAACATAGAATCGCGGAGCCGCGAATTCGTGCTTTTGTCTTAAGGAAATGAAGGATTACTACGAAGTCCTCGGCGTTCAGAAGACCGCTTCCGAGGATGAGATCAAAAAAGCTTTCCGCAAGCTGGCGCACCAATACCATCCGGACAAGGCGGGCGGCGACGAGAGCAAGTTCAAAGAGATCAACGAGGCCTACCAGGTCCTCGGCAACAAGGACAAGCGGGCGCAATACGACCGATTCGGCACCGCGTTCGAGAACGCGCCGGGCGGGGGAGCCGGGCCGTTCCCGGGAGGTTTCGATTTCGGCAATTTTCCCGGCGGATTCCCCGGCGGGATCCACTGGGAGGCTGGCGGCGCCCAGGATATGAGCGACATATTCGAGACTTTCTTCGAGCAGTTCGGCGGCGGCCGGCGCAAGACCTACGCCCAGGGAGCCGACATCGAGGTCATCCAGGAACTAACGCTCGAGGAGGTCCTAGCGGGCGTAACGCGCCACCTGAGTCTCAAGACCTACGTGCCCTGCAGTGTTTGCCACGGATTGGGTTACGACAAAAAACAAGGGACTTCGCAGTGTTCGACCTGCCGCGGCCGCGGCGAGATCAAAGTGGAGCGCCGGACCTTCTTCGGCAACTTCGCCCAGGTGAAGGCCTGCCCGGATTGCGGCGGAAGCGGCGAGGTGCCCAAGGCGCCTTGCACCGAGTGCCGGGGCAAGGGACGCGTGATCGGCCGGAAGGAGCTCGACGTCCAGATCGCGCCTGGCATCGAGGACGGGCAGATAATCAAGCTCGCGGGCGCCGGCGAGGCGGGCGAGAAAGGAGGCGGCAGCGGCGATCTTTATGTCGTCGTGCGGGTGAAACCCCATCCCGTTTTCAAGCGCCAGAAGACCGATCTCCATGCCACGAAGGCCGTGAACGTCCTGGATGCCCTTTTGGGCAAAGAACTGACGCTCGACGGCCTGGGCGGTGAGAAACTGCGCGTGGAAATACCGCACGGCTTCAGCCTGCAGGAAAAACTCCGCATCCCCGGCAAGGGCTTGCCGCGCTTCGGCGGCGGGACGCGCGGCGACATCTACATTTCGCTCGACGTGCGTTTGCCCAAGCGTATTTCGGAAAAAACGAGGAAATTGCTCGAGGGCTTGGAGGGCGAGATATAAAAAGCTTACCGGCGAAAATAATGAGGGCGTACTTTCGGGTACGCCCTTGTTTCATGTCG
>CAYRVA010000038.1:0-5386 GCA_964427645.1 uncultured Candidatus Saccharibacteria bacterium
GGCCCGGACAATGGACGATACTGGAAGGTGATCATGGATCAAATAAAGGGAGAAGGCGGGTTTCGCATCTTCAAGGTGCTGACCTTGGAATGGCTTCTCTTCTTCATCGTTTTCGCCGCCATTTTCCTGAAACTGCCGGGAATCATCGGAGTCGATGTGCCGACCGGTTGGGATACGCCCGTGCATTACCTCGCCTTGGAGAAGATGGCCACCCAGTACCTGCCGCAATTCAAGCTTTCCGGGTATGCCCAAGATTGGTACGGCGGTTTTCCTCTTTTCACTTTCTATCCACCCCTCTTCTTCGTGGTGGTGTCTTTGCTCTGGTACGCAGTGTTGAAAGTGCTCCCGCTTGCCCTAGTTTACCGGGCGGCGATACTGCTCGCTATTTGGGGAAGCGTTGTGGCTTTTTGGTACTTCATCAAGGCGTTTTTGGGGCGAAGCGTCGCCAAGTGGAGCATACCCGCAAGCTTGGTCCTTATTTTCTCGCCCAGGGTGTTCCTTTCTCTCGGTGTGGCGAACGTTCTATGGGTCGGCGAGGTCAGCAATTTCATAAGTGCCCAGCTGCTTTTGTTTTTCCTGGCATTGCTCGAGAATTACCGGGTTTCTTCCAAGCGCCGATACTTTCTGGCCGCTACTTTCGCCTTGACGGCGATATTTTTGATGCACCCGATCTTCGGCGTCGCCGCCGGCGTCCTGCTTCTCATTTACATCGCCGTTTACCCGAGATTTTTCTGGGAAATAGTCAAAATATGCCTTCTGGGAACCGCCTTGGCGTCCTTTTGGCTCTTGCCTTTTTATTACTATTACAGCGCCGGACTGACGACGATCAGCCCTCCGGGGGCCAGCACAGGAAATCCCCTCCAAATGATTTTCCCTTTCAGTTTCGAGAGGTTCTCCCTGGGTAGTTTCTTCTCGACCGGCCAGGTTTTTTATTTACTTCTCTTGGCAGCTGCGGTTTTCGGCCTGGTTGAACTCTTCAGGGGGAAAAGATATTTCCTGCCGGCGGCACTTATTGCGTCACTGTTGCTCCTGCCGACCAATTTGGGCGCCGCTTGGGGTATTGGTCTCCTGCAATTCCAACCGGACCGGTTTCTGAGCGTAGTCCAAGCCTTCGCTATGGCGGTCGCCGTATTCGGTGTCTTCTCCGTTTTCTCAAGGTTAAAAGAGCGCTATTCTCGCATTGTCGCCGTATTGTTTTTGCTGGCCGCGGTCGTCTTCGTCACGTTGAGCTTTAATGTTAATTCGGTAGCCAACGTCACTTACGAACAGGACGTTAGTTTGTATAATATGCCGTTCCATTGGAACTTCAGTGATTACCCGCTTTATGCGGAAGGGCAAGCTTTGCTGGCCGAGGTCAAGAAATTGGATCCGCAACGCGTCTTTTTCGCCAACTCTTCTACCGACGACTTGTCCGCGCTTGGCAGCACCAATTATTTTCTGACCTTCCCGCCGCTCGGTGGCGAAAACGTCGTTTACGGTCTCTACCTTGAGGCGCCCAGCCAGATGAGCGTTGTCACACCGACCTTGGCCGCGATCGATCCTTCGGGATGGTGGTGGGGCGACTTGAGCTTGGGTAAGGTACCGGCATTCGCCAAAGGCAACAGTTTCGACGATTACGTCGAAAGGCTGCGTTTGTTCGGCGTGAGTCATATCGTTTTCTACATCAAGGTTCTGGACGAGGAACGTTTGGATCCCCAACACTCAGGCAATTCTTATAAGAAAGATTCGGTCGGCGATTTAGTGAAGGCCAGTCCGCTTTTGAGTTTCGCTGGCGGAACAAAGGATTTCAAGATCTATGCCATCAAGGATCCAAAGCCGCTGGTCTACCGGTCGGACTACAAACCGGCTATCTTCTTCGGCGATGGCTCCGGTCGGTTCACGTTCCAGGACTTAACGAAAGCTCTCTACGCCAGCACTACCACTTTCGATTTCCCGGTCGTCCAGGCGCCGTTCGATTTGAAGACCTTTCTCGGGCTCACTGACCGGGAAAGGGAAGAGTTTTCGTTCATTATCATTAACGGTAATTTGGCCGGTGAGGGGGATTTCTCCGATATTTTGAAGACCAATCCGGTGGTTCTGCTGAACTCGCCGGCACACCAAGGCAGTCCTTCCGGCAACGAGTTCGTGCAGGTCGGCCCGATCGTCGGTTTGGACCAGCAAAATATATTTGCATCGGTCCCTTACGAAGAAAGATCTGGTTTACCGGTCGGCTGGGGCGAACTGGAGTCGGCGATCTACCAAGGGAAAGAAAAATTCCCCCTGGCGCCCGCACTGGTTAACGTCAGTGAAACCAGCGGCGATGAGAAGTTGACTTTTCAGGCCACCGGGCCGGTCGTGGTGAATCTAAGCTACTTCCCTTACTGGCAGAACCAAAAGTGCCTTTCCGGCGGCGCCTGCGGGCCGCTGGACGGCGTTTTTCAGGTGACTCCCGGCCAAATGCTCGTCTTCAGCGATGGCAGCACCACGCTGGCTTACGCCGCTACCCCGGTGAAAAAAGTCGCCACCGTAGTTTCTTGGGGGGCTTTGGCTGTTTTTATGTATCTTGTTTTCGGATGGAGAAAGAGAGCGAATAAACAGGAGACATCTTCGGGAAATGGACGCTAAAAATAAAATTTGTGTGGCGGATTTCGACGGCACCCTGCTTTCCGGAGAAGACTCCATGCTCAGCATTTTGGTCGGCGAGAGGTTGATTTTCCGGCCGAAAATTTTCGCCTGGTCGCTGGCACTTGCCTGCGTTGTTGCGATGCCGAAAACGAAGCAGCGCTTCATCAGGAGGAAACTTAAGTTCCATATGTTCCGGGCCATTGCGTCGAAAGGAGAAGCGGAAATATTGCGAAAATACGCCGGCATTTTTGCGCGACATCTCAATGCCAGACTTATCCTTTTTTTGACCGAGCATTACGACCAAGTGTTCGTCGTTTCCTCGTCTTGGCGCCGGTTGCTGGAGGAAACGCTGAAGGGAAGCGCGATCGAAGGCGCAGTTATATTGGGGACGGAACCAGCCGAAAATTTTTCGGATTTCGATGTTCTTTGGCACACCGGCAAGCTGAAGGCGATCAAGGAAAAGGGGATTGAAAACTTCGATCTTTTCACGGATTCTTATGATGACCTTCCTTTAATGCGGTCGGCGGAAAAGGTCTTCTTGATTAGCAAAGACTGCTCATGGAAAAAATTAGATTGATACTGGGGATCTTCCGTCCCATCCGTTGGTACCGGAACGTTTTCATGCTCCTGGGTTCGTTTCTGGCCCTGGAATTGAACGGACTTACGGTCGGCAGGGAATGGATCTCCATCGCCGTTTCTCTCCTCGCTTTGTGCTTGATCGCTTCGGCGAATTACGGGGTGAACGAGGTGTTCGACGCGGAATCGGACGGCCACCATCCCAAGAAAAAGTTCAGGGCGATTCCGAGCGGCCTCGTTTCCAAGGGTCTGGTGCTTTCCTTGTCGATCGCATTGTACGTAGTTGGACTGGCGGTCGCGCTTACCCTAAGGAACGAAGCCTTGTTGCTTTCGCTGGTTCTGATGATCGCCTCGGGGATTTTGTACAATGTTCCGCCGTTCAGGTTCAAGGACGTGGCATATCTGGACTTCATGTTCGAAGCGATCGACAACCCCATTCGGCTGCTGATCGGCTGGTATGCCGTTACGTCCGTCGTCGTGCCGGTTTCATTGGTCCTTTCGTTCTATGCCGTCGGGTTGTTCTTGATGGCCGCCAAGCGCTTCGGCGAACTAAGATTCCTGCAAAATACCGGCGAGGCGGCTCTGTACCGGCGGAGCTTGCAGTTCTATTCCGAAAAGAAGCTGCTCCTTATCATGATCGGAGCCGCGAGCGTTTGCATGTACTTGTTTGGCGTCCTGACGGTCCGCCACCAGATAAACCTGGTTTTCGCCATGCCTTTCGTTGTGATTTTCGTCGTCTGGTTCTTCAATTTGGCTTATGAAGACGATTCCATAGTCAAAGACCCGGAAAGACTGTTCGAGAACAAAGCCTTTCTCTTGTTCGTCGTTCTTCTGGCGGCCCTGATGCTGTGGCTTTGGCAGTATCAGCCGGCCTTGATAAGGTTTTGAGCCGGAGGAGACTGCAAAGCCCGGTGTTTTATGTTAAAATAGATTCATTATGAGCCATCGGGCATCGAGTCTTCGGTACGGTGAAAGCGGCTTCACCTTGATAGAAATGCTCGTCGTCGTCGCGATAATCGGCATCCTCTCGTCGGTCATACTCACGGCATTGGGACCGGCCCGCAATAAAGCCAGGGACGCAAGGATAATTCAAGAGGTTAACCAAGCCCGGGCCATCGCCGAATCAGTTTCCGTGAACAGCGATTACACGACCGTGCCTGTCGTGCGGGCGGACGCGGCCCAGGCCATCCAAAACGCGGATTTGCAGTCGCTCGCTTCAGATATTTCGACCCAAGGCGGTGGCCTTTACATAGAAAAAGCGCCCTATCCGCCCTATAGTTGGTACATAGTCTTCTCGGCTTTGACGACGATGGTTGGCGCTAACAACGATCAAACGCAGTACTATTGCGTCGACAGTTCCGGTCATGCGGTTTTCACGACTACGAATCCTGACGGGGTCCAAGGCAGCTGCCCTGCGGATTAACCGTCGATGACGGCGCTTTTTTACGCCCTTGCGTTCGTTTTCGGGACGGCCATCGGCAGTTTTCTGAACGTTCTCATTTTCAGGTACGCTCCCGATCAGAAACTCTTCGATCCCAAACGTCTCGGCGGGCGATCGCAGTGCCCTTACTGCGGTCACGTTTTGGGAGCCTTCGAGCTCGTGCCGGTCTTGAGCTACTTGATCCAGGGAGGGAAGTGCCGAAAGTGCCGTCACCCGCTCTCCGTCCAATATCCGATCATGGAGATCTTGTCCGGGGCGATATTCCTGGGCGTGCCGCTTTTTTTGAACGCGTTTTACGAAAAGAGCGATGTCCTTTTCGCGGCCTTCGCTTTGCCTTATTGGTATTACATTCTGATCTTCCTTTGGGTGGTCGTTTTCCTCGTCTGGATCACGATGATCGTTATCGATCTGCGTCATTACGTCGTGCCGAACGAACTCAATTTGCTTTTCGCTCTTCTGGGGGTCGGCATCGTGATCTTGGTAATGCACTACGGCAGCTTTCTGTTCCCTTTCCGGGAATCTTTCCTCAAGCAATATGAACTGGTCTTTTCGCCCTTTCGCGATGTTTTGGCCAATCACTTGCTGGGATTGGCCTTTGGAGGGGTTTTCTTCGGACTCTTGGTCCTTTTGAGCCGCGGTCGCGGCATGGGCTTGGGAGACGTTAAGCTCGCTGCGGCCGCCGGTTTCGTCCTCGGCTGGCCGGACATTGCCTTAGCAGCGATGATAGCCTTCGTTTTAGGTGGGCTTTTCAGTATGGTCCTGGTC
>CAYRVA010000039.1:0-5361 GCA_964427645.1 uncultured Candidatus Saccharibacteria bacterium
GGTCAAAGCGTAGTGGATGGTCTTCACTCTTTCGCCGATCTTTCCGTTGTGGCCGTTCAAGGGATGGTCCGTGAGATAAAGCCCCAGAAGGTCCTTTTCCCATGAAAGCATCACGTTTTTAGAGACCGGCGCCGCCGTCGGTTTGAGGCGCAGGGAAGTGAACGCGGCCGTGCCGCCGAAAAGGGAATCCTGGTTGGAGTTCGCGCTCTTTCTGGCCGCTTGGTTGTATTTGATCATGTCTTCGATGTTTTCGAGGAGCTGTCCGCGCTCCGTTCCGAAGGAATCGAAAGCGCCGGCCTTGATCAAGCTTTCCAGGGATTTTTTGTTGAGATCGCGGTGCTGGATGCGGACGAGGAAGTTGGTGAGATCGGTAAACGGTCCCCCTTTGGCCCGCTCGGCGATGATGACGTCCACGATGTTCGCGCCGATGTTCTTTATGGCCAGAAGCCCGAAGCGGACGTTCGGACCGTCCACGGCGAAACCCTGAAAGCTTTGGTTGATGTCGGGCGGCAGAACCTTGATGCCCATCCGCTTCGCCTCGCCGACGAGGAAGTTGATGCGCTCGATCTCGGTGCCGGAGACGTTAAGAAGCGCCGTCATGAACTCGACCGGGTGATGGGCCTTGAGATAGGCCGTCTCATAGCTGATCATCGCGTAGCAGGCGGCATGCGACCGGTTGAATCCGTAGCGGGCGAAGGGCGGAAAAGTTCCCAGATGGCCTCGGCCGTCCGGGGCGCGATACCGTGCTTGATCATCCCCTTGATGAGCTTTTCCTGCTGTTCGTCGAGAAGAGCTTTGATCTTCTTTCCGATGGCCTTGCGGAGCGTATCGGCTTCGGCGAGGGTGAAGCCAGCGAGGTCTCTCGCGATGCGCATCATTTGCTCCTGATAGACGCCGACGCCGTAAGTGTTCTTCAATATCGGTTCGAGCTCCGGGTGCAGATACTCCACCTTCTCGCGGCCCTGTTTACAGCGAATATACTGCGGGATGAGTTCCATCGGTCCCGGGCGGTAGAGGGCGACCATGGCGATGATGTCTTCCAAAACGGTCGGTTTCAGGTCTTTCAAATAATGGCGCATGCCGGCCGACTCGAACTGGAAAATGCCCGTGGTGTCGCCGGTCTGGAAAAGTTTGAAGGTCTCCTTGTCGTTCAGGGGAATTTTTTCTATGTCGATGCGCTCGCCTTTGTCTTCCTGGATGAGGCGAAGCGTTTTTTCGATGATGGTCAGGTTCTTGAGGCCCAAAAAGTCCATCTTCAAAATGCCGATGTCTTCCACGCTGTGCATTTCGAACTGGGTCAATGTTATGTTCTCGCCTTGGGGAGCGCGCTGGAGAGGCATGAAGTGCGTCAGTGGCTCCGGGGCGATCACGACGCCGCAGGCGTGGACGGAAGCGTGGCGGGCCGTGCCCTCGAGTTTGATGGCCGTATCCATCACTTTTCTCGTATCCTCGTCCCGCTTGTAGAGGTCTTTCAGCTCCGGGATGTTTTCCATGGATTGCTTCAGGTTCATGTTGAAAGGGATGAGTTTGGCGATCTGGTCTCCCAAACTGTAAGGAAAACCCATGGCCCGGGCCGTATCGCGTACGGCCGCCCGCGCCATCATGGTTCCGAAGGTTATGATCTGGGCGACGCGATTTTCACCGTACTTTTCGCGGACGTAGGCCAAAACCTCGTCCCGGCGCACGTCGGTGAAATCTACGTCGATATCCGGCGCCTGGATGCGGTCGGGGTTCAAGAACCTTTCGAAGAGGAGGTCGTACTTCAAGGGGTCCAAGGTCGTGATGCCCAAGATGTAGGAAACGATGCTCCCGGCGGCGCTGCCGCGGCCCGGGCCGACGACGATGCCGTGATTTTTCGCCCAGTTGACGTAGTCCTGGACGATGAGGAAGTAATCGGCGAAACCGGTCTTTTCGATGACGCCGAGCTCCATGTCGATGCGCGCTTTGACCTCCGGCGTCATCTCCGGATAGTGCTGCCCGGCTCTTTCTTTGACCAACTCATCGATGTACGCTTTGGCGGTCTTGCCGTCCGGAACGGGAAACTTGGGCAAGTGCAGTTTTCCCATTTCCAATTTCCAATCGCACTTATCGGCGATCACTGCGGTATTCGAGATCGCCTCGGGGGCATGTTTGAAATTTTCCGCCATCTCCTCCGGCGAGAGGAGAGAAACATCGAACTTCTTTAGCGACAGTCGGTCTTCGTCGTCCAGCTTGCTGTTCGTTTGGACCGCCAAGAGTATCTCGTGAGCGGTCTTGTCGCTCTTATCGACGTAGTGGGCGTCCTGCGTGGCGACGATGTCGATATCCAGTTTCTTCGCAAGAGCGATGAGAGACGCGTGGATATCCTGGTCGTGGGGCTGGAGCTCGATGTAGTAATCGTCGCCGAAAAGATCCTTGTACCATTTGGCGACGCTTTCCGCTTCCGCAAAATTTTTGGCAGCAATGAGCTTCGGAACCTCGCCCGAGAAACATCCCGAAAGACAGATCAGCCCCTCGTGATGCTTTTGGAGGAGTTCCTTGTCGATGCGCGGCTTGTAGTAGAACCCCTCGAGGTTCGCGATCGTGACGAGCTCGATCAAATTTTTCCAGCCCGTTTCGTTTTTGGCGATCAAAACCTGGTGAAAGCGCTTTTCGTCCATCTTCGGACGCTTGTTCAAATGACCGTAAGGCGCGATGTAGGTTTCGACGCCGATGATCGGTTTCACTCCCGCCTTCGTTGCCTTTTTATAGAATTCCACGGCGCCGTAAAGGTTGCCGTGGTCCGTGAGCGCTAAAGCGTCCATCCCGTATTCTTTGGTCTTCGCGATGAGCTGATCTATTTTTGCGAGCCCATCCAAGAGAGAAAAATGCGAGTGGACGTGCAAGTGGACGAATTTCATGATGAAAATTTTGGGAGTTGACGCCGTTCGTTTTTGCCCGATCCGCCGGAGAACGAAGTGCGCGCATCCCGGTCGTACCCATCCATTTTATCGCGACCTAAAAGAGGTGCAACATGTTCATAACCCTTGAAAAGGCGATATAATCCGAATAATGCCAAGAGCTGGATATATCATCGGCTTGGACGAGGTGGGAAGAGGCGCCCTGGCCGGCCCCGTTACCGTCGGAGCGGTGATTTTGAAGCGGGGAGCGCGCCCGGAAGCCATCTCCGGCGGCCTGCCCCTTCGAGATTCGAAGAAGCTCTCGGCCTCCCAGCGGGAAAGGTGGGTGAAGAGCCTGGAAAAGAGCTGCTTCGCCCCCTATGCCGTCGCCAGCGCCTCTTCGAAAGAGGTGGATCGGCTCAATGTGAGCCGGGCGGCCAACCTTGCGGCCGGTAGGGCCGTTCGTAAGCTGGCGGAGAGGCATAAAATAGATCTAAGAAAAGCGAAGATCTTCCTGGACGGGGGACTGTTTCTCAAGGAAGGATCTGTGAAGTTCGCCAGTGTTAGGACGATCGTTAAAGGCGACGAAAAGATCAAGGCGATCGCTTTAGCCTCGATAGTAGCCAAGGTTCACCGGGACCGGCTGATGACCAAAAAACACTCCCGGTATCCGGTTTACGGATTCAAACGCCACAAAGGCTACGGCACCAGCGCCCACATCCGCCTCGTGAAGCGCTATGGGCTTTCGCCGCTTCACCGGAAAACGTTTTGCCGGTTCGTTTGAAAATAAAAGGCCGCGCATTTCTGCGCGGCCTTGGCGGTAATTCATAAGCGGGATTCTGTAGGGTTGTCCCTTAGCGATAATTCATCTGGGCCCTCGATCGCTCTCGGGCTCAAGCGGTTCTTCCACCTCTTCGGCGGACGCGACCTTGCACTCTGTAAGGATTTAGCCGTTTCATCTCCGTTTTTTTATCCCTATAACGGAGTTGGGCCAACTAGCTTGGGATTGGGTCCCTCCGGTCCTTTCGGGCCGAAGCGTTTCTGCTCGCACCTCTGAGCTTTCGCTCGACAGCCGTTAGCTGCTACATTTTTATCTGCCTCATCGGCAGAGAGTGTCCCGACTTTCCTCCCGCCTCATCGGCGGGCTATCGCTTGAATTACCGCCTTCTTTATACCACAAGTCGGCGGATTTTACAAATGACCGCGGTTTCATTACATTTATATATGTTCGCCACCTTAGCTCAGCGGTAGAGCAGTGCTTTCGTAAAGCAAAGGTCCCGAGTTCAAATCTCGGAGGTGGCTCAAGATGCATAACCCGAACATCGCTTATGTTTCCGTTTTCGCCGGTGCTCTCCTGCGCCGAAGGCTACGGAGGGCGAGCGGGCGGGCCTGCCCGCCGAAGCCCTGCTCATTCATTTAAGTAAAACATTTGATTATGCAAACAAACCCTAATGTAGCGCTTGTCTCTGTAACACCGGGCGTAGGCGGGGACGATGCCAAGGACTGGGCACGGATGCTCGTCCGGATGTATCAGGAGTACGCTGACCGCAAGTTCTGGAAATGGCAGGTGATAGCGGACAACGCGATCGAGATGAGAGGTCAGGAAACTTACGAGCGCTGACAGGGGGAATCCGGCGTTCACCGCTTGGTTCGCATTTCGCCGTTCGACGCGAAGAAATTGCGCCACACTTCCTTTGCGCTCGTTGACGTTCTGCCGGAGTTGCCGGCGCTCGAAGCGGCCCACATTCAGATACCGGAAAAGGACCTCAAGGTTGAGTTTTCCCGCGCCGGCGGTCCGGGCGGCCAGAATGTGAACAAGGTGGAAACGGCCGTGCGCGTCATCCACCTGCCGACCGGTCTCGTGGCCGCCTCGCGGGCGGAACGCTCGCAATCCGCCAATCGCGAGAAAGCTCTGATGCTTCTCAAAGCGAAACTCGTCCAGATAATGACCGAGAAGCACGCGAGCGCCGTCGAAAACCTCAAGACCAAAGTCGAACCGGAATGGGGTCACGAGATCCGCTCGTACGTTCTCCATCCCTACAAGCAGGTCAAGGACCATCGGACGGGCGAGAAGATCAGCAAGGTCGAGGAGGTGCTGGAAGGAAACCTAGATTTGTTAAAATAATTGAGGGAGTTATAATGACCGCATAACGCCCGAGGCCGCTTGATGGGCCTTTTATTATGATAGTTTTCCAAAACGTCTCCAAAAACTACAATCACAACTCCGTCGCCTTGGAGAAGGTGAGCTTCAAGATCCAGCCGATCGAGTTCGTGACGCTCGTCGGCCGCTCCGGTGCCGGGAAGTCCACCGTCGTGAAGCTCTTGATCGGAGAAGAAAAACCGACCAAAGGCCAGATATTTTTCGGTTCTTACGAAGTCCAGAAACTAAAGCCGTCGGAGTTACCAGAGTTCCGGCGCCACATCGGCGTCATTTTCCAGGATTTCCGGCTTCTGTCAAAAAAGACGGCCTTCGAGAACGTCGCCTTCGCCTTGGAAGTGGAAG
>CAYRVA010000040.1:0-5238 GCA_964427645.1 uncultured Candidatus Saccharibacteria bacterium
GCCTACGGCTTGAAGGATGCCGTGGTGATCCCGATCGGCACCGACGCGGAACTTTTCCGGCCGATGGACGATAAGGCATCCCTCCGGCGGAAATACGGCATTCCCGAAGGCAAGCGGGTAAAGATATTCGTGGGCAGCACCCACCCCGTCAAAGGATTCGATATTTTGGAAAAAGAAATGGCGGAAGACCGGGAAAGTTTTTATATCCTCGTGCTCAAGGACCGGCGCGTCCCGCGCTTCCGGTTGCCCAACGTGAAGGTTTTCCAGCGGTTGCCGCAAGATGTTCTCGCCGAGCTTTACAACTGCGCCGATATTTTCGTGGGCCGCAGCCGGGTGGAAACCCTGTGGCTTGCGCCCATTGAGGCGATGTTCTGCGGCGTGCCGGTGGACGTGACGCCGGTGGGATTTTTTGCCGATTGGCGGCCGGAAAATCGCGACCCCCGCGCCGAAGCCTTCGCCGCCGGTTTGGACCGGGCAAAGATGATCGATCGGTGGCGCGGGCTTTTGTCGTCCCTCTAGCTTTTCTGGAGAAACTTCATCATAGCGGCGGCGCACTGGCGTGCGTCGTATCCGCGCTCGAAGGTTGCTCGGGCGTTTCGCACCAGTCTCTGCCCCAGTTCCCGGTCCGTGAGGAGTCTCATGACGGCTTCTTTGAGCTTCAGCACGTTGTCTTCATCGACTACCAGAGCGAAACCATCGGCTTTGGCGTAGCGGGCGAGCGTTGTCCAGACAGGCGCGTGGATCAGGATGGGCCGCCCGGAAATGAGGTAGTCGGAAAGTTTTCCCGGGGTGGCCGTCTCGACTATCTGCGGGCTTTTTGTTCCCCAGGAAAGTGGCAGGAAAAGGATGTCGGCCCGGCTCTGGATCTCCGGCATCTCTTCCGGCGGAGCGGAGGCCAGCTCTATTTTCTCCGCGTCGAAACCTAGCGATCGGACGTATTCCCGCGGTTGAGGCACGTAGAACTTGAGCTTTATTTTCATGTCCTTGATCTCGCCGACGGCTCGGACGAGATTCTTGAGGCTTTCGATCTGCGGCCAATAGATCCGGCCGGTGAAAACGATGATGTAAGGCTCTTTGGGCGCGTAAGGCGTCTGGAGCGCCAGGTATTTATCGGGGAAAACGGCATTGTGAATTACGGAAATTTCAGCCAGATCCCGGCCGTACCGTTTTTCGTAAAAATCGCGCGTTCCCTCGTTGGTCACGATGATGCGTTCGGCGTGGCGGAACAGCCGCTTTTCGAAAAAGCGGGCCAGCGGTCCTCCCGGCCAAGGATAAAAATTACCAGCGTAGATGTCGTAAAGATGGAGCAGGTAGGGCTTTCCCGTGAGCTTATGCAGAATATAGGTTGAGATCATGGCGGGGCCGAAGTCGGAAATGCCGAGCAGGACCTCCACCTCCTCATCTTTGACGGCCTTGCGTCCGGCCCGCACGATCATGACTATCTGGGAAAATATCAGGAATGGTCCAAGCAGCACCTTGAGTACGCCGCTTTTTTTGACGGCAAGGCGCAGGCGCTTGATCCTTTCGCGCCCCGTTGACATTGCAGATACCTCCGGCCGGTGCGCCGGGGTGTCCAAAAATCCCGGGTTGTCGTAAAAAATGTATTTGCCGTTTAGCCAGGTGCCGTGCCGGGCCGAGTAGTTGTCGATGCCGTAATAGCTTGTGAGCAGACAGTAAGAGTCGCTCGGGAACTGCGAGAAAATATTGTACATGTTCTGGGGGCCGCCGATCGCGGGCGGCGCCCAAGAGGAAACGATCAGGGTTTTTCGCGCTGCCCGGGAGTTCATTTTCTGGTGAACTTACTGAGAATGGGCATGGCCGCCAAAAGCGGTTCCCGAAGCCAATAGAGGATGCCGAGGTAAAGACCGGCGCCAAGGAAAATATTTATGATGACGTTCACGCGAAGCGCGGCAAGAGCGAACACGAAAATCCCCATCAGCACCGTGGCCGCGATCATTTTGTTGAAACGGCGTCCGAACGAGAGCCGATTGATCTTTTGCATTTTCCACCAAACGATGCCGTTGGCGGCGATTTGAGAAATTATAGTTGCGACCGCCGAACCGGCGATACCGTAAGGAGGAATAAAAAGAAGGTCCAAGCAGGTGTTAAAAAGGGCCCCGCCTAAAGTGGAGACGATGAATATTTTCTGCTCATCGTAGGCGAAGATGGCATTTCCGATGATGTTTCCCGGGAAGACGGTAATGAGGGTTAAAAAGAGGAGCTGGATCGTCAAAACGGCGCCGGCGTATTCGGCGCCGAAGAAGAACAGGATGATCGGGCCGGCAAGAATGATGCCGCCGACCGTGAGCGGCAAGGCGACCGCGATCACGGCCGAAACCCCTTGTTCCAAGATGTACTTTACACGTTCGCCATTCCCTTCGCGGATGAGACGGCTGATGATGGGGAAGATGCTCGTGGAAACGAAACCGGGCAAAAGGTAAAGGAGCTGGATCGGCCGCTGGGCGACGCCGTAAAGACCGAGCTCCTTGGCGCTTCTGAAGATCCCGATGACGATGGTATCGATGTTGATCATGAAGCTTCCCAAAAGCCCCATAATGGCGAAGGGCCAGGCCGAGTTAAGGATCGGTTTCACGAGGGTCCTGTCAAAAGCGCCGAAAGCCTCTTTAAAATGGCGGCCGACGACGAAGACCGCGCAAACAAGTCCCAGGCCTATGCCGCCGGCGTAGGCCAGAGAAAGGTTGTAGGGAGTCGGGGCGGCGAACAGCACGAAAAGGCCGAGGCCAACGACCGAAATGTCGGTGGCAATGTTCAGGAACGCTTCCGCTTCCATGCGGTTCTGGGCGCGCGTTATGCCGAAACCGAAGCTGCGCAGACTGTCCAGGGCGAGAATTATGGCCACGATCGGGATCAGCGGTCTGGCCGCGTCTATCTTGACGATCAAAGGAGCGGCAATGACCGTGACAACGACCGTCGCCGCAATGACTATCAGTTTCAAAATGAAGGTGGTGGAAATGTAAGCCGCCACCCTCTCCGGCTTTTTGATCGCTTCACGCGTCAGAAGCGGGGTTAGTCCGATGTCCGAAAAAGCGGTGAAAAAACCAGCCAAGCTCAAGGCATAAGAATAGATGCCGTAACCGTCCACGGTAAGGATGCGGGCGGCGAAGATAATGAGCAATCCGCGGACTACCTTGCTGAACGCGGCGCTCGCAGCCAGCCAAAAAGCGTTCTTGATGGCTGTTTGCCGCGGCCCCTGGTTTTCAAAGAGGAACGATTTGGCTTTTTGGAGCATCTCAGGAGTGGTTTATGAAGATGTACTTTATTGTCTTGATGACTATGAGAAGGTCGAGAAAGAACGAGCGGTTTTTGACGTAATAAATGTCGTATTTGAGCTTTTCGTAAGCCTCCTCCAGGGAAGCGCTCGGCCGGTAGTTCACCTGGGCCCAGCCGGTGAGACCCGGGCGGACGATGTGGCGCATCTCGTAGTAGGGGAATTGCGAGAAGGTCTTGGCCAGCTCTTCTCTTTCCGGGCGCGGGCCGATGAAGGAAATATCGCTTTTAAGGATGTCCAAAAGCTGGGGGATCTCGTCCAGGTGGGTGAAACGTAGGAAGTGCCCGACCGGCGTGATGCGGGGATCGTTCTTTTCCGTCCAAGCCGGCGTGCCGTCCGCGCCGCCCTGCCAGGTGCGCATCGTCCGGAACTTATAGAGCTTGAAAACCCGGCCGTTCTGCCCGGACCTCTTTTGCGAGAAAATCATCGGTCCGCGGGAAGTTCCGCCGACGAGAAGTGCGGCGAAGACAGCAAAGGGTATGCAGATGATGCCGGCGATCACGGCCAGCAAAATATCAAAGGTCCTTTTCATCGCGTCGTAAAAGGGCCGGCGCATCTCGAGGTTCTTCACGAACCAGTCCTCGCCGATCTCTTCAAGCGGCACCTTTTGAAAGACCGCTTCGTAAAAATCGGTGAACTCCATCGTGTTCACTTTGAGCGGCAGGAGGCGGTAGGCGAGTTTGGCTGTCTTCGGTTCCTTCAGAAGCTTGGTTTGGACGGCGATGAGGCTCACGTTCTTGGCCTTGATGTCGGCTACGATCTCTTCGGTGTTCTCTCCATCCAGATTCTTCAAATGGACCGCGATCCGGTAGCCTGATTGCGGATTTTTGGCCAAATGGTCGACAGTCTCCTGGACGGCGGGGGAGTCGCCGATCAAAGCCACGCTCAAAGCGTTCCTAGCCGTAAATTTCCCGACGGCCGACCGCCAGGCATACATCAAAATGAAGACGATCCCGGAAAAGATGATAAGATTCGTCTTCGGCGTGAGCTCGAATATGCCGGCGAAAAGATAAAAAGCACCCATTGATATCAGGCCGCCAAGAATTATCGCCAAGGCGACTGCCCGGAAGAGAGTAAAGCTGCTGCGGAGGGTCACCGGCTTGTAGAGGTCGGTGAGGTAAAGAATGACGAGCCAGACGACGAAGATGAGCGAAAAAGGCGCGATGTGCGCCGGCAGAGCCGTTTCGAAGCCCGGGTAGCCGTAACGGGCGACGAGCGTCAAAAAGAGCGACAAATAAAGGATGAAAATGTCGCTCAAAACCAAGAGGATCTTCTTGATTCGCATCGTTTCCATAGTATAATAGAATCCGTATGGAAGAAAACACGTCAAAGAAAAAACGGGATTACCTTCTCCCGGTGAGCATTTTGGCCGCCGCGGTTCTCGTCGCCGTCGCGATCGTCTATTCGGCCGGTAAAACCTCCGGCAATCAAGCGGCGAATTTGCCGAACGCGCCCCAGACGGGCGACTTCACCAAGGTCGCGCCAATCACTGCGGCCGACCACATCGTGGGAAGCCCGAACGCACCCATAAAGGTGATAGAGTTTGCGGATCTCGAGTGTCCGTTCTGCAAGGACTTCCACCAGGTGATGGAACAGATCAGCCAGACCTACGCGACGAGCGTGGCTTGGGTGTTCCGGAACTATCCTATCCCGCAGCTTCACCCCAAAGCGCCTCACGAGGCGCAGGCGGCGGAGTGCGCGGCCAAACTCGGCGGCAACGATGTCTACTGGAAATACATCGATACGATCTACGCCATCACTCCTTCGAATAACGGCCTTGATCCCGCGGAATTGCCGAAGGTGGCGGGACAGGTCGGCCTGGATGTGAATGCCTTCAACGCTTGCCTCTCGAGCACTTATGGTCAGGACATCGTCACGAACGAAACCCAGGAAGCTTTGGCCGACGGCGCAATGGGTACGCCCTACAGTATCGTCGTCCTCCAGAATCC
>CAYRVA010000041.1:0-5228 GCA_964427645.1 uncultured Candidatus Saccharibacteria bacterium
AAGGTGCGGGTGGAGAAAGTCGACTTGAAGAATTCGACAAACAAACTCCCCGCCGGTTTCCCGACCAGCATCCCGGTCGAGATCGACAACATCACCGACAGCTACACCATCGCCTACCCCGAGCGGAACGCCACTCTCTACGGCGTGAGTTACAAATCGGCGAGACAGATGGAGGAGCTTTGGTATGAGTACAGTCGGGTTTTCACAAACGGCGGCTACACGCTCACAAGCAACGTCAAACAGTCTTATCAAATCGTTTTCCAAGGAACGAAAAACAACGATGACCTTTCGGTAATCATTACTCCGCAAAAACCGGGCTTGTTGGTCCAGATTTCGTTTTTGGATAGGAAATAAGAGTAAGCGGAAATCAGATTCATAAAACGCAAACGGAGCCGGGTTCGAAAACCACGGCTCCGGTGCTTGGTGCTGTCTCATCCGCTGGGAGGTGGGTTAGCGAGGAGTTCGGCGATGGCCTGAGAGATAGGCATGCCGGTCAAGTTCTCGATCCAGCCCCATTGGCCGCTCGGATTCACTTCCAGAAAAACGTATTCGCCAGACGGAGTAAGAATCATATCTATCGCTCCGAATACGAGATTGCTAGCCCTCATGAAGGCGAGTAGTTTGTCCTGGACATCGGCTGGGAGATCGTACTGCTCGTGTTTCACGTTCTCGAGATCGTACCGGCGCCAGTCGTGCTTAGTTCTCTCGCTGTCCTGGGAGTGAATGGCGCAGGCGAAAATTCGCTCGCCGACCACCGTTACCCTGAACTCAAGCTGTTTGGCGACGTATTCCTGAGCAAGAATTGGCGCCAGACAGAGATCTTCGTATCTCTTCAGTAAGTCGTCCTCGCTGACCCTATGAGTGTACACGGCAAAAACATCTCTGGTTCCGGCTGGAATCATGACGTGGCCACTCAAGGTTTTCACAGCGATTGAACCGCCGCACTGGCGACAGAATTCCAGCAACTCTTCGGGGTCGTTCGTTATGACGGTTCTCGGTGTCTTGAGACCTACTTGAATCGCCGTCGACATCTGATAGAGTTTGTTGTTCCCTATGAGCTGCGAACCAAAGAGAGGTGGGTTCACCCAGAAGACATCGAGACAAGTGTAGAGTCCCCAGATTGCTGTTCTCGCCTCGTCTTCGATGAAGCGGCGATAACCCTCGTCTCCGTCAAACGTGGATTGCGGCCTGCTGGCGCCGCGATACCAGCAACTCTTCACTTTCTCGAGTCTGATAACAGAACCGTGAGGATTCTTCCGTATACCCACACTCAAGGTTGCGTCTCGCAGATTCAGTGTCAGGATTTCTTCGCTCGGAAATCTGTCGGTGTTGAAACGGAAGACATTCTCTCCCGCAGATCCGAGCTGCTCAATAACCCCGTTAACGCTCAGGTCATATGAGCTCGTCAAGATAAGAATGTCGCCCTTCATTTCTGGTTCCCTCCACGGGTTCCGTTTCTGTTTGAGTTCTCGTCGAATTTCCCTTTGCAAATATTCGATGGCATAATAAAATATAACTACGATGTTGTCAAAAAAAAGAATACCAGAAATATTCAGGAGGAAACTCGTCGATATTTCGGTGCGCGCACATAGGTCCCAAAATTATTTACCCGCAGCAAAAGTATTTGAAAAGTATCAAAAACTTTATGACCTTGACGAGGATCTGAAATATAAACTGGGGCAACTCTATGACCACATAGTCATATTCCAATTAAAACGACCGACGCAAAGAAATATCCGCCGACGATATATCAAAAAAGCGGAGAGCATCTACAAAAGTATCATCGCTATAAATAGGAAGTCGATATTCGCGTTTCATGGCCTAAGCCGCCTGCGCGATATTCAGGGAAAGCATAATGAAGCTTGGTATTACGCTAAGCGCGCCTACCTCCTTTGGAAAAAATTACCGAAAACCAAAAAGGGACCCTTGGGGACAGGGAACAATTTTTTGCTTGCAGGTGATTTCAAAAAGGCGGAATATTGGTTCAAAAAAGAGTTGACTGAGCTTGGCCCAAGAAATCTAGGCGCTCAAGTTAATTTACTGATCCTTTATAACACCACTAAGAAGCACCAGGATGTTCTTAAGCAAGCTCGTATTGTTGAAAAACTTTTGGATTTGGAGCTCAAAAGGCCAAAACACAGAAGAATAGTAGGGGGCGTTAATGATAAAACGGTTCAGTTTATCAGGGCACATATCAAAAGAGCGAAATTAGTTGCTGAAAAGAACCACCGCCTCCTCCCAATGAAATGAGAAGAGGCGGTTTGCGCGGTGGCGCCCGGATCGTCAGTCTTCGTCGATGTCGATGACGTCGTTGCTGGCCGTGGAGGAGACGTGCGTCGCACGCGACATCTGAGGACTGGAAGCTGCTACCTCCATTGATGAAGGTAGACGTTCCATGAAGTCCAGCATGAACGGTTTTCTGCAGTCGCGGTCAGCCGGGACGCGGATGAACACCTCGCTCGGCAACCTTGGTTCGGTTGCAGTCGGCATCTTTATCACCCCCTTTAGAGCCGAGTTGAGGTAGATAGGAGTACTCACAAATCTTTGTTCGGACCAATTCAGTTGCTATTCGTCGGGGTACGGAGAGTTGCGTGTGTCCAGCGCCATGTGAGTGGTGCCCGGACCGCAGAGTACGTTGACGCCGTCCGGTCGACGGTAGACGTGTCCACTCTCCATCATTTTCTCAATGAAGGTTGATACGACCGTCGGTTCTTCCGGGGAACGATTGGTATTTTTGTCCGGCGTCGGAGAACCCTTTTCGTCGGGCATCTTAGTTCACCTCCTTGCGGGTTGTTAATCTCGAGCACAGACGAGAATCATTCTCATCCTATTTGTGCTCGGGGCTATATTTAGCGTAACTTCGGGAGCCAAAAAGTCAAACCAACCCCTTTCAAAGAAAACGAAAGACCCGAGTCCGTGAAGGCGCTCGGGTCTGTCGCTGTTGCTATACGTTCAATGTGTTTCAAGCGCGAGGAGGGTTAGCGAGGAGTTCGGCCATCGCTCGCGAGATAGGCATCCCCGTTAGTCGCTCTATCCAGAGCCACTGACCATTGGGATTCAGTTCCAGAAATACGTATCGCCCGTCGGGCGTTAGAACCATATCCGTTGCCCCATACGAGAGATTCCACTCCCTCATTAACCGGTGGAGGCTTTCTTCGGTTTCCGGAGGAAGAGAGTGCGGTTCGTGTCTGACTCGGTTGAAGTCGTACCGCCGCCAGTCGTGTCTCGTTTCCTCGCTGTCCTGGGAGTGAATGGCACAGGCGAAAATTCGGCTGCCTACGATCGTCACTCTCAATTCCAGTTGCTTGGGGATATACTCCTGGGCTATGACTGGACAGAGTCTAATCCCCGCTCTGTGGCGCGCGATTTCTCCGGCGTGGACAGCTTGGGTGAAGATAAACAAAGGGACGATGCTCTCACCGCGTCTGAAGACGTTACCCTTGAGAATCTTCATAGCCACCGTTCCACCGCAACGTTCGGCAAACGAAATGAGTTCGTCCGGATCGTTGGTGATGACCGACCGGGGCACCGGTAGGCCACAACGGGCAGCCGCCTGCATTTGGTGAAACTTGTTGTGCTGGAGGAGGTAATTTGCCTGAAGGGGAGGGTTCATCCAGAAGGCGTCGAGGGTCGTGTAAAGAGACCAGAGCGACGCGTGGGATTCGTCTTGAATGAACCTGGCGTACCCCGCGGACATTTCTCTCGAAAACCAGGTTGGTGCCGGGCGGCGGTACCAAACGCTTCGAGTATCCCCCAAGGGGATGGCCATTCCTTTTCCTTCGTCTTTCAGCCAACCCTTGAGACACTCGCCCTCAAGGTTCATGCTCAACACCTTCTCTTCGGGGAATGTCTCCGTGTCAAGTCGGCAGAACCTCGCTCCGATTTTCTGGAGTTCCAAAGTTACCGCATCGGTGCTGTCGTCTGTCGCATTGGTGAGAATAAGCACTATGTCTCGCATTGCCGTCTCCCATCGTTTTTGAGCTGTTAAGTTACAGAGAAAGCTGTTAAAATAGAATCAAAAATTGATAATGGTGTCAATCAGGGGCGTCAAGCCACAGACTAAAAGAGTAAAAGAATTTCTCTATAAAGTTCGGGGGATCGCTCTTTCAAGAAACAAATATCGTTGGGCAATCGGCGTTTTTGAAAAATACAGGCGCGACTATGAATTTAGCGACGATCAATTATACGCGCTGGCTTTGTTTTACGATCATTTGGCGATGACTGGTAAGAGCGCGAAAAAAAAGAAATTCAAAGGATACTTAAAAGAAGCAGAATCGATGTATAAAAAGGTGCTGAAGAGGAACCCCTCATTTCATCTTGCCTGGTACGGTCTGGGGAGAGTTTGGGGCGCGAAGGGAAATTTTAGGAAAGCGCTGCTCTATCAAAGAAAGGCATACCGTATGATGCTCAAACTTCCCCGGGATGAAAGGGGGGCTTTAGCGGTAGGGTATTTTTACGAGCGTCTAGGCGATCGGAAAAAAGCGGAAGGGTGGTATAGGAAAGAGTATCGCGGCTTGAAAGGCGATTTTGGGGCGGCGTTAAATCTTTTCTTGTTTTATAAAAGAGTTGGGAATTATAAAAAAGTCCTGTTGTATCTGCCGGTGGTTGAAGATTTGCTGAAAAAAGAATTTAAGAAAAATTTCTATAAAGGGCTGAAGATGCGGGATAGCAGATTTGTCCAGGGGATCGTCAAGGAATTAGAGGAGGTGAGAATTGCGAAAGGACCCGCTTGATGGGTCCTTGCGCGCTCGACGACAGTCTACTTGTCGTCGTTGGTGTAGTCGGGGACGCTGCCTTGAGGTGTTTGGGTTGCGCCGAGATAGGTTGTGTTTCCCATCTCGGGCCGTCGGATGACGGGTTGCTCCGTGAAGCGCGTCATGAACGGCGCTTCCTCATCGTCGTTCTCCGGCAACGCGATAGGGTCGTGCGGCACTCGTCCTCGGACGATCGTGGATATTTCCGACATCGTATTCCTCCTTTTTCAAATCCCAGGCCTCAATAGAAATCAAATTCTCCCTTGAAACTGGGGCTAAGTTCAGCCTACCGCCAGTCTCCAAAAAGTCAAACCAACCCCTTTCAAAGAAAACGAAAGACCCGAGTCCGTGAAGGCGCTCGGGTCTGTCGCTGTTGCTATCACTTCAATTGTTTCTGTTTCTATGGCTGCGGCACCACAGGCTGGGTGTCGAGGATGGAGTAGAAAGTACCTACCTTCCTCATCTCGTCAGCCA
>CAYRVA010000042.1:0-5137 GCA_964427645.1 uncultured Candidatus Saccharibacteria bacterium
CGTTCGTCGGCCGGGCGGGAAAGCTCTTGGATAGGTTGATCGGGGATAACGGCTGGAAGCGGAGCGACGTTTACATAACGAACATCGTGAAACGCCGGCCGCCCGGCAACCGCGACCCGGAACCGGACGAGCTCGCGGCCTACCGGCCCTATCTTTCCCGCGAGATCGAAATCCTGGCGCCGAAGATCATCGCGACTTTGGGTCGCTTTTCGATGGCTTATTTTATGGCGGAGGGTAAGATCTCCCGCGACCACGGCAAGGTCTTTTGGTGGCGCGACGCGCTCCTCGTTCCGCTCTACCATCCGGCGGCGGCCCTGCGCTCCACCGGGGTTTTGGGCGAGCTCGAAAAAGATTTTAAAAAACTACCCGTCATATTGAAAAAATTCGACGAGCTTAAGGCCGAGCGGGCAAATAGGCCGTCGGAAGAAAAACCGGAGGGTAAGGAGCAATCGAGTTTGTTCTGATCTATTTTTTGCGTTTGACGCCGGTCTTGAGCCTTTCAAGCTCACGGTCGATCTTCTTTTTCAGGATCGCTGCCGCCAGCACGTAGACGCCGAAATCGATCTTCCGGAGAAGAGGCAGGATGAACTCCTCCGTCTCCTTTATTTTCCTTTCCCTTTTTTCCCGGGAAACGCTGTCTAGGGTGCGGAGGTTGTGCAACCGGTCGGCCAGCTTGACGATACCGGCCTCGGGCGTCCCTTGGGCGACTTGCTTCATATAAGCGCGGTCCCTGATCTTCCTTTTCCCCGGCGTCGGCTCTCCGTTCAAACGCGGTTTCGTAAGGGCGATCACGGTATCCGCGACGCGGTAATCGAAGATCTTCTTCAACCGGTAGCGCGCCGTTTCCCGCCACTCTTTTTCCGGCAGCATAATGTTGCCGAAGATCGGCGTATCCTCGACGGAGTCGTGGAGCAGGGCGCTCGTGACGACGTCCGGTTCTTTTATGCCGCACTCGTCGATCAGGATGAGCGCCACGTTTCTCAGGTGCTCGAAGTAGCGTTCGCCGGACTCACGCCGGAAGCGGCGGTGCGCTTCCTTCACGATGTCATAGGCCATCTCGATGTCCATCCGATCCGAGGTCTTGAGCCGGGCGAGGCGCGCGACGAATCTTTTCCTATCCTCCATTTTTCCATTATAACCGCCGATGGTTCGGCGGCCTAATTCGCGAAACGCGGTTTCACGAACCTTTGATGGAAGATCTTGGCGAGTTCGCTCACTTGCATCCAGATGAGGCACCAAATCCAGATGGCAACGATATAAAGGAAAGAAATAGCCGGCATGAAGATACCCAGGCCCGCGAGAAAGCTCGCCGCGATCTGGGTGAGAAAGGTCGCCCAGATGACTTGCTTCGAGGGCAGAAATCTCCACCAGCGCTCTTTGGTGTGGGCGACGTAGATGAGCATGTGGCCGGAGACGGTGAGCTTGAGAAAATAGACCGTTTGGATCACCGCCCAACTCAAATGGAAGACGTCGGCCATGAGGAAGAAAAGGATCAAGCTGTTCCCGATACCCGTCAAGCCGTACAAGCTGCTCAGAATGAAGCGTTCCGCCGGCTTGATCTTGGCCGGCCGGGAGAAATGTTCCACGCGGTCGAAGGCCATCGAGATAATCGGAATGTCGTTCAAGAGAGCGATGAGGATCAGTTGGACCGGCGTGAGGGGATAGGTTTGGTAGACCAGGCCCAGCACGACGACCGTGACGATGAGGCGGAAACTTTCGGAAAGGCGGTAGATGGAATAACTGTAGAGGCGGGCGAAGATCTTGCGCGCCTCAATGAGCGCGTCGCGGATGACCGAGAGTCCTTGGGAAAGAAGGACGATGTCGGCGGCGCTTTTGAGGGCATCCACGGCGTTTTTGACCGCGATGCCGACCTGGGCGGCCTTCAGGGCTCCCAGGTCGTTCACGCCGTCACCCGTCATCGCGACGACGTAGCCCTGCGCCTGGGCGAGCTTAGCCAAACGGAACTTGTCTTCCGGCAATATCTCCGCAAAGGCGCCGATACCGTTGAAATAACTGGGGTCCTGGGACGACCAGTTGATGCCGCTCCTTCTGAGCGCCGTACCGTAGAGGCCCAATTCCCCGATGGTCCTCTGAGTGATGGAAAGCGAATCGCCGGTAAGCATCTTCACGCCGACGTTGTTTTCCCGGAGGAAATCGATGGTGCCTTTCGCATCCGCATCGAGAGGATCGGAAAGAAGGAGCAGGCCGGCCATTTTCATCCCGCTTTCGCTCGCGCTTTCCGTTTTCACGGCCACGCCGAGCGTCCGATAGCCGCCGTTTGCCGCCTCGGTCACTTGGTCTTCATAAAATCTCTTGTCCTCCGGTCGAAGCGCGGCAAGCTCTTCGATCACCTGCGGGGCGCCCACCGCGACTAGCGTTTTGCGCCCGCCGATATCCGCGAGGACCGTCGAGCGCTTGCGTTCCGAATCAGCCGGGGTGTAGCTGACGACCTTCCACGGCCGGCTCAGGGCGAGCGTTCGCGCTTTCTGGAATATCGCTTGGTCGATGGCGCTCTTGCTGCCTTCGGGCGCAGCGAGGGAAGCGTAAAAAATGACGTCCTCCGATCTGAACCCCGGCAGAGGAAGTATCTTCGCCACAGTTATCCGGTTCAGCGTGAGCGTTCCGGTCTTATCGGTCAAAAGCAGATTCACGTTCGCCAGATCCTCGAGGGATGAAAGGCGTCGCACGATAGCGTTCTTTTTTGCGAGTTCGAGCCCGCCCAGGCTGATGATGAGGGTCATCACGGTCGGCAGGGAAACCGGGATGCCGGCGATGACTAGACTTAGGTCCAAGATCAAAACGTCGCTCAAGGCGACGTGGCCGAGGTAAAAAATCACGGTGATGATGACGACGCCGACCAAAGAAACGGCCGTCAGGAATTTGGAAATGGTCAAGATGTCGCGTTCCAGGATGCTGCGGCGTTTGACGTTTTGAACTAGATTTATCGTTCGGCCGAAGGCGGTCTTCGCTCCCGTGGAAAGGACGTTCGCCCGGCCGATGCCGGTCGTGATAAAAGTGCCGGAGAAAACGTCGTCGCCCACGCGTTTTTCCTTGGGGAGCGATTCGCCGGTTAAGGCCGCTTCGTTTGCGGTCAAGTTGTTCGTTTCGAAAAGCACCGCGTCCGCCGGCACCAGATCGCCGACCGTGAGCTCCAAAACGTCGCCGGGGACTATCTCGCGCGATGGGATGAGAATCCACGCGCCGTCCCGCAGCACCTTGGCTTTGATGGCCAGATGCTCCTTGAGCTTTTGGATGGCGTTGTCGGCTTTGTGCTCCTGCCAGGTGCTCACGGCGTAGTTCAAGACGAGCAGGATGACGATGAAATAGAAGTCAAAAATCTTTCCGCCCCAGAGGGAGAGCAGGGCGGCGCCCGCGAGCATGAGCGCGATGGGCGAGACGAGCCATTTCAATGTCTTGAGCAGAAAATTCTTCCGCTTTTCCGGGATCTCGTTCGGTCCGTATTCTTTTAACCTCTCTGCCGCCTCTTTCCCCGAAAGGCCGGTTTGAGTCATTTCTATTTTTATAGAACTTTTCCGGATATTTTAGTAGACCGAACCTGTGATTAACGTTAGGATAGGGAAGATGGATTGGAAAAGGTCGCTCAATACCGCCCAGCGTCTCGCTGTCGAGACGACGGAGGGTCCACTCCTCGTTATTGCCGGGGCGGGTTCCGGAAAAACGCGGATCATCGAATACCGCGTCTTGCATTTGATGGAAAAAGGCGTACGTCCGGAAGAGATCCTGCTCCTCACTTTCACGAAAAAGGCGGCCCGGGAGATGCTCGAGCGCGCTGCTTCGCACGACGCCCGCGCGACGCGCGTCCAAGGCGGCACTTTCCACTCTTTTGCTTACGGCCTGCTCCGCCGGCATGGGAAGAAGCTTGGGTTTTCGGCGGCGACAACGGTCATCGACGAGAGCGATGCTCAGGAAGCGATCGGCCGGGCGCTCGCGCGCCTAGGTTTCGGCGGCAAGGGTGACGACCATTTTCCAAAGAAAGGGACGGTCGCGCGGATACTAAGCGCTGCCAGGAACCGGGCCGTCTCGATCCTCGATGTTCTGGAAGACGAATATACACATTTTTCCCAGTATGCCGGTAAGCTCGAAGCAGTCGGCGAAGAATACGCCCGCTACAAACGCGAATTCGGCTATTTCGATTACGACGACCTGCTCATGTTCTGCGTCGCACTTCTCAAGGACGATATTTTGCGCGATGAAATAGCCGGCGCTTACCGCTATGTCATGGTGGACGAGTACCAGGACACGAATCCGGCCCAGGGCGAGATCACGGAGCTTTTGGGAAAAGGCCATACGAACGTTATGGTTGTGGGAGACGACGCCCAAAGTATTTACCGCTTCCGCGGCGCCTCGCACGAGAACATTATGCGCTTCCCGGAGAAGTTCCCCGGCTGCCGCGTCGTGAAACTCGAGGAAAATTACCGCAGCGTCCAGCCGATATTGGATCTTGGGAACGCGATCCTCGCCGATATGCCCGAAAAGTTCGCCAAGGTCTTGCGGGCGGTGCGCCTCGGGGGCGCCCGGCCGCGCCTCCTTTATTTCGAGAACGCCGAAGAAGAGGCCGACCACGTTGTCGGCGATGTCCTCGGCGGAAAGAAAAATGGCATTAGGCTCAAAGACCAGGCCGTTCTTTTCCGCTCTTCCTATGTTTCGATCCCGCTCCAGGCGGCTCTCGCCAGGGCGGGCGTGGCGTTCCACGTTTATGGCGGACTCAAATTCTACGAAATGGCCCACGTCAAGGACGTTCTGGCCTTCCTGCGCGTCGCCGCGAACCCTAAGGACGAGATTTCCTGGCACCGGGTTCTGACGCTTCTGCCCGGAGTGGGGGAAAGAACGGCCGCTGCCGCCTACGCGTCGGTGAATGGGGATACGGAATACAGAATAGAAAATACGGGGATTTCAAAAATGGTCGCTTTCGTAAAAGAAGTGTCCGAGGAAAGGCCGGGCGAATCTTTCTGCAAAATAGTGAAATATTACCAGCCGTTTATGCGCGACAAGTTCGACGACTGGCCGATGCGCTTGGCCGACCTCGAAGTGCTCGCGGAGATCGCCGGAGAGTACAAGAGTGTCCGGGACCTTTTGGCCGACTTCGCCCTGGAATCGCCGGAGCGCAGCGAACGGG
>CAYRVA010000043.1:0-5114 GCA_964427645.1 uncultured Candidatus Saccharibacteria bacterium
ACCTCAAAGTGATGGTTGGTTCCACGCAATGGGGTAACACCTGGAGTCCCACCTCTGCGGGCGCTTCTCAGACATTCACGGCGCCTCAGCTCGTGACGATTCCGGCTGGTGGCCAGATAATCGTTGATGTCTTTGCTGATGCGAAGACCGGTCTTACCACGACCTCTACGCAGATCGTGAGTTTGACCGCTGCTTCCGCTAACTCCGTTGCCACGAATCAGCCGATCTCTTCGGTGAGCGGCGTTCCGGTGACGGGTCAGACGGACCAGATCGTTGCGGCCGGTACCCTCGCCTATAACGCGGCGAGCATGCCGGTGGGCGCGCAGGTTGGTATGGGTACGCAGGGTGTCGTTCTCGCTTCTTACCAGGTCACTGGTTCGAACAACGAGGCGATCACCGTGCAGAACATCTACCTGTCGGCCACGTCTTCCATAACCGGTATCTTCAACAACTACCGGTTGGTGGATGCGAACACGCAAACCCAGTACGGTAGCAACTTGAACCTTACCGGTATATCGAGCCCGTACACGGTCGAGTTCGTCGGGGTGAACATCCCGGTGGGCTTGGGCGGCACGAAGACCATAAACGTGGTGGCGGATGCCAACACGTATTCGGCCTTGAGCGCCGTCTACACTTCGACCAGCACACCGACTTCTTCGGTTGTGATGAGCGAGGTCGACTACCAGGGTAATGCGTCCCAGAATACCGCTTCGACGACGAGCACGGCTTACGGCAACACGTTCAACGTGTACCGCAACACCCTCTCGGCTGCGACGGCCTCTGGCGCTCCGCTCACGACTTCGGTCGGGAACGGCGTCGTGACTGGCGGCTTCACCTTCAAGGCGGGCTCCAACACGACGGATCCGGTCTACCTGAACAAGGTCACGGTCCAGCATGTCTACAGCGGCGCGACGACGACCAACGTGAACACCGTTTTCTACGTCTATGACGCACAGAATGGTAATCAGGTGGTCGCCTCGGGTACGGCTTCGACCACTTCTGGCAGCTCCATTACGCTCATCCTCAACAGGGGTGGTGCGGCGACGGGCGGCTTGAACGGCGGTCCTGGTATGCTGATCGGTGCCGGCAGCACGCACACCTTCTACATTGCGACGGACATGACCACGGCTGGCTTTGCGGATGCGGTCGCCAACGTGAAGATGAGCTACCAAGTGCAGCTCACCAACTTCAACTGGACGGACGGCACGCAAGCCTCGAGCACCATCTCTGCGGATTCTGCCTTCGGGTACTCTTCGGTACCTTTGAACGGTTCCGCGACGGCGCTCTCCTTGTAGTTCGGTGTCACGGGTTTTCTGGTAGCGTATAACCAGTAGCAATCGGCCCGCCTTTACGGCGGGCCTTTTGCTTTCCGTGATTGGATTGCCTATAATTGTCCCATTGATGAATTACTTCAAAGTTTCCCGGTTTTTCCTCTATCTCGTTCCGCTTACGGTGGTCATCGTCACGAACAGCACTCTCTTCCCGTTTATCGTCGGGAAGTACGCTTTTTTCCGGGCGGTGGTGGACATCTCGTTGATCCTTTTCCTTCTGGGACTGCTTCTTGCGCCCGATGCGGCCGATTACGAAAGGCGCCTCAAGAAGATATTCTTTTCTCCCGTTGGCATCGCCGTGTCTCTTTTTGCCCTCGCTTTCATCTTGGCCTGCATTTTCGGCGTGAACTTCGATTGGTCGTTCTGGTCCAATTTTGAAAGAGGGGAAGGCGGTCTCCAGATCCTCCATCTTTATGCTTTTTTTCTGCTTTTAGGAACCCTATTCCAAAACGAGAAGGATTGGTCCCGTTTTTTCTTCTGGATGGTGGGGGGAGCGGTCCTCATGGTGGCCTACGGATACGGAGCCAGTTTCAGCTTGCCGGGATTCGCCGGTTCTCACTTCACCGATAACGGTTACCGTTTTCAAGGTTCGGTGGGGAACTCAGCCTACCTTTCGGCCTACATAATCTTCGCTCTGGGTTACCTTTTCTACCTTTTCATGACCAAGTACCGCCAGAAGTTCAAAGTCGGCGGTTACGTATTTTTGGGGGCGATCGTGGCCTTTTTTCTCTCCGCTTTTTTCCTTTCGGGAACCCGGGGAGCTTTCATCGGCCTCATCGGCGGAATTGTCGCCATGCTCGCTTATGTCGGCTGGAAACACGCTCCCTGGCGCAAGTGGCTTTTTTCGGCCATCGCTTTGGTGCTCATTGCGGTCGGCTTGATGGTGGCCTTTCAGAGGTCGGCGTTCGTTCAAAAGATACCCGGTTCGCGCGTTTTCGACATATCCTTCTTGACCCAAACTTTCGAAACCAGGACCGTCATGTGGCAGATCGCCTGGCACGGTTTCTTGGACCGGCCGGTCTTCGGCTGGGGACCGGAGAACTTCGGCGACGTCTTCGCCAAGGATTTCGACATAAAATATTTCGACCCGAGCCAGGGTTTCGGCGCTTGGTTCGACCGGGCGCACAGCATAGTTTTCGATGCTTTGGCTGAGACCGGCGCCGTCGGCACCGTGGCCTACTTCGGTATGTTCGCCGTGTTCTTCTGGGAATTCTTTAAGTCGCAGAAAAGGGACCACGAAGCGCCGCTTCTCAAGGAGCAATCCCTTTTCACCCGCGCGATCTTTCCGGCGCTGATGCTCGCCTACCTGATCCAGGGGATAGTGCTCTTCGACGTTCTCACCATCTATATCAACACTTTTACCATTCTCGCTTTCGGCTGGTTTCTCTATCAAAGGCCCGAACTTAAGACCGGACATCAAACACCATGAAACTGTTCGTTAAACCAGTGCTGGTTCCGGTTTTGATCATCGCCGCTTTCCTGGCACTTATCTTCGGCGCTTACTTGCCTTACGCCAAGGCGAACGCTTACATCACCGCTCTTTCCAACTTGCGCAATGTGCAGACGCTGAACGAACTGGAGACCGACTTTAACCAGTCGCTTCAGGCTTACTCGCCGATCGGCCAGCGAGAAACCGTCAAATTCACCATAAGCACGCTCCAGTCCATTGCGAATCAAAAAGGCCAAGGAGAGGACGTGGTCAAGGGACTGATCGATTATATCGAGCCCTACGTAAAGCCGGGCGATGATTATATTTTCCCGGTTTTGAGCATGGGTGATTTCTATTTCACGCTCTGGGCCAACTACACTCGCGCCGACTCGGACTATGCCAAGGCGCTGGCCTATTATAAGGATGCCTACGCGCTGGGACCGGACCTGCCTCCCGTTCTTTATCCGCTCCTTCAGCTTTACGTCGACCGCGGCGACAGCGCCGACGCTCTGGAGATCGCCCATCAGATCCACGAGTATTGGCCGACCGATGCGCAGATTACGGCCTACATCAATTCTTTTGCCTCGACGACCGGACAGGTCGCGAAATAGCCGGCATACTTTTCCTGGGCGGCGTTTCCAAAGTATGGTCAAACGCTGTTTTGGGGTTTATGATTGGTCCAAATGAAGAGCCGGTCATTGAGCGTCATTATCCTGACACTGAACGAGGAGCTGCATTTGGAGAGCTGCCTTAGAAGCGTCCAAGGATTGGCCGGGAGGATCGTGGTGGTCGACTCTTTTTCTTCCGATCGCACCAAAGCAATTGCTCAAGAGTTCGGAGCGGAAGTCCACGAACACGCTTTCAAGAATCAGGCCGACCAGTTCAACTGGGCTCTGGATCATCTGGATATCGAGAGCGAATGGATCTTGAAGTTGGATGCGGACGAGTACCTGACGCCGGAGCTTGCCGACGAGATCAAGGAATTGCTGGCGAAAGCGCCGGAGAGCGTCGACGGTTATTTCATCAAACGCCGGGTTTATTTCATGGGCCGGTGGATAAGGCACGGAGGTTACTATCCGACCTGGTTCCTGCGGCTTTGGCGGACCGGAAAGGCCCGCGCGGAAGACAAGGAAATGGACGAGCATATAGTCCTGCTTTCCGGCGTGGCGGGAAAATTAAAACACGATTTCGTGGATGAGAACCTCCATGACTTGGAATGGTGGACGGCCAAGCAGAATGTTTATTCTTCGCGTGAGGTCAAGGAGATGATGAAGAAGCAGCGGGGGGTGGGAATCCAAGCGGATTTGGCAGGCGGCCAAAGTGAACGCAAGCAATGGCTCAAACAAAATGTGTATCTGCGCGCCCCGCGTTTCTTCCGCGCTTTCATTTTTTTCTGTTACCGGTACTTTCTTCGTTTCGGTTTTCTTGATGGTAAAAAAGGCCTGATATTTCACTTTTTGCAGGCTTTCTGGTATCGTTTTCTGGTTGACGCCAAGCTTTACGAAGCAGAGAAAAAACGATATGAACAAAGATAAAATAAAGGTATTGGTGGTGGGAGGAGCCGGTTACATCGGCGGATCCGTGACGGACGAACTCGCCCGGCGCGGTATTCCTTTCACGGTCTACGACAACCTTCTTTACGAGCAGCACTATTTGAAGCCGGTGGATTTTATTCATGGCGATATTCGCGATACCGAGAAGCTGAAAGAGGTCCTTCCCGACTACACCCACGTCGTCTGGCTCGCGGCCATCGTCGGCGATCCGGCTTGCAAGATCCGGCCGGATATCACGAAGGCGGTGAATCAGGACGCGGTGGAATGGCTCTCCAAGAATTACGACGGCCGCATTATCTTTATGTCCACCTGTTCCGTCTACGGCCAAAACGACGAAGAGGTCGACGAAGAATCTTCCCTGAACCCGCTTTCACTCTACGCCCAGACCAAGGCCAAAGCGGAGGGATTTTTGAAAGGAAAGAACGCCATAATTTTCCGCTTGGGCACGGTTTTCGGCGTTTCCGACAGTTATTCCCGGTTGCGCATGGATTTGGCCGTCAACTATATGACCGCCCGCGCGGTTACCAGCGGCAAGCTCTCGGTCTTCGGCGGCACGCAGTGGCGTCCCTTCGTCCACGTGAAGAACATCGGCGAACTGATCGTGAACAACCTGACGACCGATGCGACCGGACCCTATAATATCGCCTCGTTCAACTACCAGATCAGGAATCTGGGGGATGAAATAAGCCGTATTACGGGGCCTGAAGCTGAGTAACACACCGAACAATCCCAGGACAAGCGCCACAAACACCTCAGCACCCAAAAGTCCAGTAAGCACACAATCCAAAACAGGCAGCAGCA
>CAYRVA010000044.1:0-5090 GCA_964427645.1 uncultured Candidatus Saccharibacteria bacterium
GACTTTTTTGTATGAATGAAGAATTTCTTCATTCATACCCTCGTTTGCCAATTCTGGAAGCGGACAAAATTTCACTTCCGTGAAATTTTCTAACACCCAGCGGTTTTAGTGTTTCCGCCACGGGGAAACTCCCGTTTCCCCGACCCCCTTCCCAGTCCGATCCCGCCTGAAACATAAAGGAGCCACTGTGTAGTGGCTCCTTTATGTTTGTGCGGGTAGGCGGAATCGGACCGCCGTCTCATCCTTGGCAAGGACGTGTTCTGCCACTAAACCATACCCGCCTTCGTTCGCTCCCGCGAACTTCGGCGGGCAGGCCCGCTGAGATTCGCTGTAGCTCCTGTATTCTCTATTCTCAATTCTTCATTCCGCGTTTTGACCCGGCGGCGGACCGCTCGGTCCCTCAACATAAGGAGTCCCGGTCGGACCGTGGAATAGCACTCCTTCCTTCGGAGAGCCGACCGCCGGCCAAATCGCTAAAACCAAATATACCACGCACCCAAGAAGGATTGCAATCAAAACCGCGTAATGCCAGAACTTCATTTTATTGGTTGTGTGCGTACTGCGAAGCTGTGGACCTACGGGGAAATCGAACGTCGCTTCCGCTCCTCAGAAACCCTCGGTTTCTGACGCTCGCTTATCGCTCGCTGTTTTCCTAGACGGGAGACCAAGGTGTTCTCCCGACCTCACTCTTGTTCGAATCCCAGTTCCAATGGTTAGATACTAAAACGCCTGCGGATTTCCGCAAGCGTTTTAGTATTAGCTGCCGGGCAGGGATTCGAACCCCGATACTAGGCTCCAAAGGCCCATGTCCTACCGTTAGACGACCCGGCAATGCTTTCGGGTATACTTTATAGTATAACCGGCTTTAGGGGCAAATAATCTCCATGTACGAAACGCTCAATTTGATCGCCGTTTGGTCGCCGAGGATCTTTTTCGGCATAGTTTTCCTTTCCGCTGTTTGGATCTACGTCCGCATCCGGCGGGGGAACGAACCGAAAAAATTGACCCTGCACGGGCTGATGATCGCTTCGGTCCTTTTCAAACTGATTTACGCGGCGTTGCTCACTTTCGGCCAGTACTTCGTTTGGAAGGCCGATCCGCTTTCCCGTTTGCTCCTAAGCGACTCCTTGAAAAACCTGCCGGCGGCGGTGACGGGCGGTATCGGGGCTTTTAACGGCAATCTCGGCTATTTCCTCTTTTACTCCTGGAGCCATTTTTGGCTCGGCGCTATTTGGTCCGTCATTCTGGCTTTGGTCTTTTGGCTCATTCTCAGGGTTTTACAAAATCATCAGAAGCGTTTCTTCTATCCGAGCGAGACGGAGATCGGGTTCATCGCGGCGCTCATCGTCGGCTGGCCCGACTTCATCATCTTCGTTCCGTTTGTTTTCTTGAGCGTCGTCATCGTGTCGATCTACCTCCTCGTCTTTCTTAGGGAAGATTATACGACGCTCGGCTGGCCGCTCTTGATCGCGGTTGTCCTTACGCTGGCTGCGAGCCACTTTTTCGGTGCTGCGATCGGCCTCCAGAACTGGAGGATATATTAGCGGGTATTTTGTATTTGGCAGTTAGTATTTCGTATACGAAATACTAAATACCGCTTACTACATACTAGATTCGGCGATGGCTACCTCGAGGGGAATAATGGGGAATTGACTGTAGCGCATTTGGCCGTAAGCGGCGATCAAGCTTTTCAGAAGATCGAGGTGGCGGGGCTCGAAGAGTTTGGCGTGGTTCAGGATTTTTCCGAGGTGCTCTTCCATCAGCTCCGTTTGGAAGGCGGCCCGCATCTCCGGGTTGAGCTTCAGGACCGCCGTTCGGCGGAGATATTCGATGAGGTCTTTGGTGAACTGGGTCAAATTGAATCCGCCGTCCTGGATCGCGGCGAGCGCCTCGAGAGCTTTGCCGGTCTGTTTCTGAAGCAGGAAACCGGCGAAGTCGGAAAGCTTGTCGAAACCAACCTTGCCGATCATATCTTCCACTTCTTTCAGGGAAATATTCTTGTCGCCGAACGCGACGAGCTGGTCGAGGAGAGACTCGGCATCGCGGAAACTACCTTCCGCCGATGAGGCGATGAGGTCCAGGGCCTCGGCTGCGATCTTGATGTCCTCGGCTTTGATTATCTTTCTGAGCTTTCCCACGATCTCTTCGCGCGTCGCCCGTTTGAAGAAGAACTTTTGCGTGCGCGAGGAAATGGTGAGAGGCACCTTCTCGATCTCGGTCGTGGCGAGGACAATGATGACGTACTGCGGCGGTTCCTCGAGCGTTTTGAGGAGCGCGTTCCAGGCGTCTTTGGTGAGCATATGAGCTTCGTCCACGATGAAGACCTTGTAGCGGCTCGAGGCGGGGGCGACCCGGACGCTTTCCTTGAGGTTCCGGATCTCGTCTATGCCGCGGTTCGAAGCGGCGTCGATTTCGACGACATCCAGGGACGAGCCGTCATCGATGGCCTGGCAGGCCTTGCACTCGTTGCAGGGCTCGCCTTTCTCGCGGAATTTGGCGTCCAAGGCGCGTTTTTCGCAGTTCGCGATCTTCGCGATGAGCCGGGCGGTCGTCGTCTTGCCTGTTCCGCGCGGACCGGCGAGGAGATAAGCGTGGGCCAGCCTTTCGCCCTTGGCGGCGTTTTTGAGGATCTTCACTACCATCTCCTGACCCAGGAGGTCTTCGAAGGTGGCCGGCCGGTATTTGCGGTATATGGCGAGCTGGGGCATGTTCGTATTTAGTATTTAGTATTTGGTATCCGGTATCAAGTCGTGCAATGAATGCCAAATACTACATACCAGATACTATATACTAGTGAAGTGAGGCATGGTTTGGTCTTGTCCCTCATCTTTGCTATCCTTTTGGTAACGGCCTATTTTCTCATGCCTAAAGAAACTAATACCATCCTGGTCAAAAGCTCCGCCTTCAAGGACGGCGGCGAGGTGCCCGTCAAGTTCACCTGCGACGGCGCGGACGTCAACCCGCTTCTCGAGATCCGCAACGCTCCGGAGGGCACGGCGAGTCTGGCGCTCATTATGGAAGATCCGGACGCGACGCGGGGGCAGACCTGGTATCACTGGCTCGTCTGGAATATCGATCCGAAGACGCAGTATATCGACGAGGATACCGTGCCCTTCGGTGCGGTCCAGGGAACGGGGAGCGGCGGCAAGGCCCGCTATGGCGGTCCGTGTCCGCCGCGCGGCAATGCCCCGCACCGCTATCGCTTTAATGTTTTTGCTTTGGACACGGTGCTCGATCTGCCGGCCGGCGCCGACCAGTCTGCTCTCGCGTCCGCAATGGACAGCCACATTCTCGCTGAGGGAACGCTTGTTGGCCTTTACGGCCGGAAGTAATGCTCCAGCGCCGCAAGCCGCTTAGGGGAAGGAAGCCCGGTCTGAAAAAGTTCGGTGACTTTTCTTTCGGGGCGGAAAACGAGAAATACGTTTGGACGGCCCATTCCCAAGTGAAAATGCGCCAGTACGGCCTTTCGGAAAGCCGGGTGAAACGCATTATCCGATACCCGTCGCGCTACGAGGAGGGGATCGTGCCGCATACGGTGGCGGTGATGCAGCCGGCCGGCACCAAGCGCTATTCCGAGATTTGGGCGATGTACAAACTCGCTGGCAAAAAGATGAAGATAATCACGGCTTGGCGCTATCCGGGGCTAAGCCCCAAGCGCGATCCGATACCGCCGGAGATACTGGAAGAGATCGGAAAATTGAACCTCCGGTAGGAGACCGAATTTTCCGAGATCGTTTTATGCGCAAGGTTTTAATCAAAAAGTTTTTTGACCAGCCGACGCTCAAGGTGGCCGAGAGAATGCTCGGCAAATACTTGGTACGCCGTTGGCGCGGCAAAGAGACCGCCGCAATGATCACCGAAGTCGAGGCCTATGACGGACCGGACGACAAGGGTTCCCATGCTTCAAATGGGATGACGCCGAGGAATAAGGTGATGTTCGGCGCGGCCGGGATCTGGTACTCGTATTTCACCTACGGCATGCACTGGCTTGTGAACGTCGTCACGGGCGGCAAGGACTATCCTGCAGCGGTACTCATTCGCGGCGTTGAGAGCGTCAGCGGCCCCGGGCGGGTGACGAAGTTCTTTCATGTTGACGGCAAGGTGTATGGCAAACCGGCTTCGAGAAAGACCGGTCTTTGGATAGAAGATAGGGGAACGAAAATAAAGAAAAAGGATATAAAAAAAGGCCCGCGCGTCGGCATCGACTACGCGGGACCGGTTTGGAAAGCGAAGAAGTACAATTTTAAGCTAAAAAAATGGCGGTCATCTGCTGACCGCCTCAAGTGAATTCCGTTTCGTGCGATGCTTATTATCGCGCTCCTCTTCGTCGCGCAGTCTCCTTTCGAGTCTGTGCATTTCGATCAGGACTATCGGGACCGATATGAACCAGACAGCTCCGACGAACATGCTCTTGGCGACCTTGGACCGACCATCCTGGAGTCGGCCATGCTTCCAGAGATACAAATTTCCGGAAACCCTGGTAAGGTACCAGTAAAAGATAGCGCTTCCAACGACAAGTTCGATGGCGGCGATTATGGTCGCATACTCTTTGACGAAAGATAAAACACCCATTAAGAGACCCTCCTATTGATTTAAAGTATCAGCTCAACTTTCCAAGACATTAACAGATAAAGCCGAGTTTGTCAACTTCAATTCGGAGGTGGAGCTTTTTAATAAAAAGCGCTGGCGGGGCCAGCGCTTTGGTTTAAATTTCATGAGTATGATATTCCCGCCATGGCACTTTTTGTACTTTAGGTCGTAGCCGCACAGATGAGTAGACAAAACCCGCCGGTGGGATAGGCTTAAGGAATGAAGCCGTTTTCCGATAATGTCATTTTTCTAGACACGGAATTCTCGACCCTCGATCCGTATAAGGGGGAAATATTGTCGATCGGTTTAGTGAGGCTGAACGGCGAATCGCTTTATTTGGAGCTTGAATATGATGGCCCGTATGGCGATTGGGTAAAGGAAAATATTCTTCCTACCCTTAAGGGTCCTAAGATTAGTCGGGAGGAGGCTAAGAAGCAGATCGAATCTTTCATCAGCGATAGCAAGCCGTATATGGTGAGCTATGTTAACCAGTACGACAC
>CAYRVA010000045.1:0-4638 GCA_964427645.1 uncultured Candidatus Saccharibacteria bacterium
CGATAAGCGAGCGTCAGAAACCGAGGGTGTCTGAAACGCAGGAAAACCGCCTAAGCGGTTTTCCAAGTTGTTGCGGGGGCAGGATTTGAACCTGCGACCTTCTGGTTATGGGCCAGACGAGCGACCAGACTGCTCATCCCCGCACGCGCATAATATCAAAAAAGTTGATAAAAAACAAGGCAAATCCTATAATCTTTTTAAATAAGGCTGGGTAGCTCAGTGGTAGAGCGGGCGTTTCATAAGCGCCATGTCGTGAGTCCGATTCTCGCCCCAGCCACAAAAGAACATGAAAGAAATAATTATCGACAGCCCCGAAGAAAAAACATTGCGTGCCGAGGTCGCAAAGAGGACCGACGCGGAAGGAAAGCGGATGGAGCGTTTTCTCGAAATGCCGGACCTTTCCCGCACGCCGGGCAGTCCCATCGCCGAACTGGTCAAACGGATCTTGGCCAGTCCCTACTTCAAGGATCTGGACGTGATCAAGACGCCGGAGATCGTTCCGGTGAAAATCGGTTTCGATCTTTTCGATTTCCCGGCTGATCATCCGGCCCGGAGCCGGTCGGATACGTATTACGTGAACGACCGGTACATATTGCGTACGCAAACGACAGTCATGTGGTACTACTACCTCATGGACGAGGCGGTGAAAGAACGCATCAAAAAGAACGAGCCTATTGGCTGTTTCAGTTTCGGCAAGGTCTACCGCCGGGATGAGATCGATCGGGAGCATATGAACATCTTCCACCAGATCGACGGCTGGTATCTGGCCCCGAAGGCCTTGAAGACCATCGGTCAGAAGGAGCTTGAGGAATCGCTCGCCGCGATCGCTAAGGCCGTCTTCGGGCCGGACGTGAAATACCGCTTGAACCCCGATACCTTCCCTTACACAGACCCTTCGCTTGAAATGGAGGTGGAGATCGGCGGTAAATGGGTGGAGGTCGTCGGCTGCGGCGTCGTGAAGGGGAGCGTTCTCGAAAAGCTGGGAGTGGACTCCAAAAACTACACCGGCTGGGCCTTCGGTTTCGGCTTGGAACGTCTCGCGATCGTGAGCATGGACCTGCCCGATATCCGCCTTTTGTGGTCCGAGGACCCGCGCGTTTCGAAACAGCTTCACTTGGGGCAGAAGTTCATCGACGTGAGCAAATATCCGCCCATCACGCGCGATATATCTTTCGTCGTCGATGCGTCTTTCGTGCCCAACGACTACTTTGACCTTATCCGCGATATCGGCGGCGACCTCGTCGAAGAAGTATCACTTCTCGATAAATATGAAAACGAGGGGAAGTTCGGCCCCGGAAAACTAAGTTACACTTACCGCATCGTCTACCGTTCGACCGACCGGACGCTTAAAACCGAGGAGATCGAACCGCTCCAGAAAAAGATCACCGAAGAGACGCAAAAACAGTTCCACGCCATCGTCCGCTGATGGAGAAAAGTAAGGTATGGAGGCCGGGCCTCCATACTTTTTATTCCGGATGGATCTTGGTCGTGAAGCGCGCCAACTCTTTCTGTAGGAGGGGATGGCGTTCCAGATCACGGTCTTCCTTGAGAATGGCCCAGGCTTCCTCCCGCGCCTTTTTGACGAGTTCGGGGTTTTGGATCGCTTTCATGGCGAGGTCCGGCATCCCGGTCTGGGCGCTGCCCAAGAATTCTCCTGGTCCGCGCATTTGAAGATCGCATTCGGCGAGCTCAAAGCCGTTTTTGGCGGCGACGATCGCCTTAATCCGTTCGTTCACGTTCCGGGAAGACGACTCGGTCATCAGGAAGCAATACGATTGGTGTTCCCCCCGGCCGACCCGGCCCCGGAACTGGTAAAGCTGGGCCAATCCGAACCGGTCAGCGCCTTCGATCATCATTATCGTTGCGTTCGGGACGTCCACGCCGACCTCGATGACGGCCGTCGTGACGAGCACGTCCGTTTTGCCTTCCGAGAAGTCCCGCATTACTTTTTCCTTTTCCGCCGCCTTTAGTTTTCCGTGAAGCATGGCGATCTTGAGTTCGGGGAATATCTTCGTTTTCAGCTTTTCATACTCTTCTTTGACCGATTTAAGCTCCAGTTTTTGGATCTCCATCGGTGTCTCTTCGGTCTTCGGCTCGATGCGCGGGCAGACGACGAAGGCCTGGCGGCCGACGCGAACCTGGTCGCGGATAAAACCGTACGTCCTGGAGCGTTCCAGAGGCGGGATGGCCTTAGTGACGATCTGTTTCCGATTTTTCGGCATTTCGGATATGAGCGAGATGTCGAGATCGCCGAAGAGCGTGAGGGAAAGGGTGCGGGGAATGGGCGTTGCGGACATCGAAAGAAAATGCGGCGCCGTCGCTTGGCCCAAAGCGGCGCGCTGCTTCACGCCGAAACGATGCTGCTCATCGACGACGACAAAAGCCAGGTCCTTAAAAACGACCCCTTTTTGGATCAAAGCCTGCGTCCCGATGGCTATTTTGATCCGGCCGGATCTTATCTCGCCGTTCGCTTTTTCTTTCGTAGCGGCGCTTTCAAGCTCGTGGCCGTAGAAAAGCCGGCGGTCGGAGGAGGTGACGAGGGCCGCTCCGCCCTCATACTCGGGAAAAAATCTTTTGAGCGTCAAATAATGCTGCCTCGCCAGTATCTCCGTCGGTGCCATTAGCGCCGTTTGAAGCCCTTGATGGGCGGCCGAAAGCGCCGCGATGGCGGCGATGACGGTCTTTCCTGAGCCAACATCGCCCTGAAGCAACCGGTTCATCGGCCGGACGGCTTCCATATCCTTCAATATCTCCCAGAGCGCTTGTTTTTGCGATCGCGTCAGTTCGAAAGGAAGATGGGCCAGGAGGTCTTTTACGAAAGGCAGGTCCACCCTTATCTCCGGCGCCTTTTTTTCCGCGAGGGCGATCTTCTGCTCCAGGTTCCAAATCTGAAGGCAAAAAAGGTCGTCGAAAGCGAAACGTTTCTTGGCTCGGAGCGCCTCCTCGATGGCGCCCGGGAAATGGATGGCGTACAAAGCCTCGTTCAGTTCCGGCAGGTCGTTCTTGCGTAATATTTCCGCGGGGACGGGGTCGGGGAGCGATTTCAGTTCGTCCAATATAGGTTTCACCATGAATCGCAGGCCTTTGGACGTGAGACCGCGCGTTTCGGGATAGATAGGCACGATACGGGCGGTGTGTTTGGTTTCACGGAGTCCGTCCGCGATTTCGTAGGTCGGACTCGCCAGATGGATCTCGCCGCCGTGCGACGTCGCCACTTTCCCGGAGAAGTTGAAAGTTCGACCGGGCTGGAGGATGTTCCGGATGTAAGGTTGGTTGAACCAGACGGCGCGGATGGAACCGGAATCGTCCGAAACGAGCGCCTCGACGATATAGAGATTCTTGCGAAACGCCCGCCGGCCCTCGATCTCTTCCACGGTTCCCTGAACGGTCGCCTCCTGGTTCGGGATGAGGTCGGCGATCTTGTATATTTGCGAAAAATCCTCGTACCTAGCGGGGAAGTGGAAAAGGAGGTCGCGGACCGTTAGCAGGCCGAGGTTCTTGAGACGCGGGGCGAAGCGCGCGATGTTGCGCAATGACGCGAGCGGCGTTTCGGGAGAAAGAGCGCCCATTTCCGCCATATTTTACCAAATTTTTGGATGTTTTCATACCCCCCGGAAATGTCGCCCCTCGGCAAGCTCGGGGCTTCCTGACACCTTGCGGTTTCAGTACTTCCACCACGGGGAAACTCCCGTTTCCCCGACCCTCTTCCCGATTCCCGGGTGATGGAAATAAAAAATACGCACACAAAGGTGCGCATTTTTTATTTTGTCCACCCCCCGGGAATCGAACCCGGAACCGTCTCCTTAAGAGGGAGCTGCTCTGCCAATTGAGCTATGGGTGCTTTATTTCGCCTACATTATATACCATTTTTCAAATAAAAGAAGGCCTCCCGGGCCATGTGGATAACCTCTTTATTTTCGGGAATCCGAGGTTTAGTAGAATAATCCCATGGAACAAAATATGCAAAATGACAGGGGTCAGATGGGTTCGAGGTCGAATACAAAATCAATGGTTCTCACGATAGTCGTCGTGATTATTATTCTCGCCGCGCTCTTTTTCTGGTACAACGGCGCAAGGCGGACCGCATCGCGGACATCGACCGCGCTCACGCCGGTGCACACACAGGATCTGGGCAGCAAGATTTACGTTCAGGCGAACAATCCGATCCAGGATAAATTGCCGTCGACCGTATCTCCGGTTCCGAATCCGGCCGATACGCTGTATAAAAATCCATTTCAATAACCCATGAAAACGAAATTGCGTTTCGTTCTCTCGGTATTCATTCTTGCGGGAAGTCTCGCGGTATCGTATTCGGTTGTTGCGCAGACGACAACGCCGACTTCGACCGCGTCGCCGACGGTGGCCGCGACGAGCGGCATTACGTTCCCGATTCAAGGACTTGGGAACTGTTCGAGCAAGCAGGATTGCAGAAATTATTGCGATAACCCGGCGAACATCGGGGCGTGCATCGCGTTTGCCAAGGCGCACGGCTTGATGAACAGCGATGAAGCATCGCGCGCCGAAAAATTTTCCGAGCTTTTGAAATCGGGCGGCGGACCGGGCGGATGCAAGTCACCGGACGAGTGCCGGACGTTCTGCGGCAATATCCAAAATATCCAAACCTGCACACAGTTTGCT
>CAYRVA010000046.1:0-4541 GCA_964427645.1 uncultured Candidatus Saccharibacteria bacterium
ATCCGACGGCGACGAAGTCGATTTTGTGGCGACCGACGGCTTCCGACTTGCTCAAAAAAGCTTGAGCGGAAAAAAACTTGACGGAAATCCCGGGCCTTTCTCGGCGATCATTCCCCTTAAGGCCGCCGGTGAAATATTAAAGGTTTTTAGCGGCGTCGAGTTGGTGGAAGTTTTTTTGGATCAAAACCAGATAATGGTGAGGGGCGACGGCCGAAGATTGATATCGAGGCTAATCGACGGAAAATTTCCAGATTACAAGGCCGTTATTCCCAAAGAAAAAAAGACCGAGGCCCTAATTGACCGCCAGGAGTTTTTAAACGCCGTCAGGCTAGCGAGCGCCTTTTCCGGGAAGAACAATGACATAACAATCCGGGTCGGTGACAATAAGAAGTTTCTTGAGGTTTATTCGGCCGACACCGCTTTAGGTGAGAATAATTACAAGGTGCCGGTGAAGCTTTCCGGTGATCGTTTCTCCGTGGTTTTCAATTGGCGTTACATCATGGATGGACTGAAGATCCAAAGGACCGCCAATGTGGTGTTCGGATTTAATTCTCCGGAAAAACCCATAATAATCCTTGGGGAAGGTGACGCGACGACGACCTACGTCGCTATGCCCATAAAGGGTTAGTGGTAGACAACCGTATTAACCGAATTCGAATTACCCAAACCATCGGATGCCTTTATGGTTATCAGGCTCTGGGACGCCAAACCACCATTAAAAGTGTAGTCGAGTGAATAATTTTTCCCGGAAACAGAACTCTCGAACACGGGAGAACCGTTCACGTCCACCTCAACTGATTTCAATCCAGCCGAGGCCGAAACAGAAGCTTTAATGTCGGGTGGCAAGGCGACCGAAGCGCCGTTTGTTGGATATGAATTAGTTATCGATACCGGGTTGTTTTGATATTGATTTCCCCAACCAGCCGGCGGGACGCTGCGGTTGTAAGTGGAAGAGAACCCGGGAATGTTTTGGGCGGCCCAGTTCAAAACCCCCACTTCCCAGTTGTTGAATTGAGAATCGTCGCTCGGGTTTTGGGGTATTGGGCCAAGAGGATTGTTCTTATCGACATAGTAGAGCAGGTTGTGAATCTGGGGGTAGGTGATGCCGCCCACCGAAGGACTCGCAACATAATTCCCGTTCAACATTGGCTTATCCTCCGGCGGCAGGGGGTCTGGGTTGGTGAAAAGCTCCGGTTGATAGTTCGGGAGGATTTTGTTCAAGAAGGCGCTCCACATCGGGACGGCCGCGAGGATGCTGCTTCCATTTCTTTGCATGGGAGAATAATCGCTGTTCCCGGCCCAAACACCCACGACGAGGTCTGGGGTGTATCCGAAAGCCCAAGCGTCTCTGTAGTCGTTACTCGTTCCCGTTTTCAAAGCGACGTCATATCCCGGGAAGCTGGTAATGCCTCCTCCGGGTCCGAAGAGCGGTGCCCTGAGATCGGTGTTCGAAAGGATCGAGTTTATCCAGCGGATGTATTTTGAGTCGTCGACCCGCATCGCCTGGTCCTGGTATTTTTCGAGAGTGTTCCCTTGGGGGTCGTCAACCTCAAGGACCATTGTTTGTTGGTGTTCAACCCCTTCTTGAGAAAGAATGGAGTAGGCCTTGAGCATATCGGCCATTTTCACCGCCCCGCCGCCCAAAACGAGAGACAGCCCGTATTGGTTGGCGTCGCTCAGTGTCGTGATCCCGAAACTCTTGAGTTCGTTCAGGACGTTTTGGACCCCGACTAAGTACAATACCTTTACGGCGGCAATGTTTATTGATTCCGGCAAGGCTTGTTCGAAGGTGAGGGGCCCTTGGAAGTTTTCAAAATCTTGGGGGTGGAAGCATTGAGTGGACGTTGAGTTCGGCGCATTAAAATCGGGGACGGCCGAGCAGTTTGGATTAAACTCCGTCGGGACGTCGAAAACGACGGTATTAGGCGGATAACCGTCCTCTAAGGCTTTCAAATAAACGAATGGTTTCAAACTGGAGCCGGGCTGCCGTAGTCCCTGGACGGGCATATCGAAATTACCGTCGATCGTTTCATTGAAGTAGTCCGCCGATCCGACTAATGCCAAAACCTGGCCAGTTTTCGGATCTTCGGCCATCAAAGCGCCGTTATTGGAATGATAAAGGGATAAGTTTCTTTTGACCCCGTCGGCTACCGCTTTCTCGGCTTCCTGCTGCATATTCCAATCGAGCGTCGTGATGACCTTAAGGCCGCCGTTCGAAACCTCGTCGTCGCCGTACTTGTTTTCCAGATAGCTTTTGACCGCCATTACGAAGTGGGGGGCTTTGATGGTGCCGAGCGACTGCGGGGCGAAGGTTAGTTTCTCCTTTTTGGTTTGGTCGGCTTCGGCTTGAGTGATGTAGTTGAGTTGGGCCATCCGGTCGAGAACGTACTCTTGGCGGTCCAGAAGGTCGCTCAAGTGATCGCCCCACGGGGAGTAATAGCTTGGGGCTTGGGGGAGGGAAGCCAAGACGGCGGCCTCGGCCAAATCCAGGTCTTTGGCCGGCTTTCCGAAGTAGGTCTGGCTCGCCGCCTCGACCCCGTAGGCGTTCGAGCCGTAGGGTATTTGGTTGAGGTAGAAGTCCAGGATTTGGTCTTTGGAATATTTTGTCTCGAGCTCGAAGGCGAGGATGATCTCGTTTATCTTACGGGTAATGGTTTTCTCCGGCGAGAGGAAGGCGTTTCGGGCGAGTTGTTGGGTGATCGTCGAAGCCCCCTGGACGAAACGCCCGGCCCTAATATCGGCCCAAAGCGCCCGCAATATCCCCAGAAGGTCGATGGCCGGGCGGGTGTAAAAACCGGAGTCTTCGGCGGCGATCGTCGCTTCCTTCACCGAGTCCGGTATTTCGGAGAATGGAACGACCGTCCGTTTCTCTTCGCCGTGGATCTCGTAGAGAAGGACGGTTCCGGTCCGATCGTATATCTTGGTCGATTGGCTTATTTCACGAGTCGAGAACTGCTCGGGTGTCGGCAGTGTCCGGATGGCGATCACCACATAAACAGTGCCGGCGACCGCGATGCTTACGATGAAAAAAAACCCCAAAGCAAGAATGGAAAGCCAGAACCTGCGTCGGCTTTTGAATCGGTGCACGGGTTAATTCTATATCAAACCGCCCTCCGTGGGGAGGGCGGTTTTGAAAGCCGTTAAACTAAAATGACTCTGATTCTTCTTCCGTTGAGTCGTTGCCCGGATCAATGCCGAAACCTTGATCGGTCTGCTCTTCTTCCGGAACGCCAATGCCGACACCTTCGGAGCTTTCTGCGTCTCCGTCGTCGATCAAAAGATCGTCGTCGTCCTCATCGGTCGCGGACATCTTGAGGGGTTTTAAAACGAACGTTTCCATAATCGCTGATGTTTCCGACCTTTTTGGTTCAATGGGAAGAGTATAGAGAAGTGTTTCTAATTGTCAATAAGGTTTGGCGGACGAGGCGGCGATCGCTATCGCGAGAGCATCGGTGACATCATCCACTACCTTTCGAGGGGGGATCTTTAGTATTAGGTTCGTCATCCTCGCCACAGCCCGCTTGTCTCCCCGGCCGCCGCTTCCGACGGCCGTCTTGACCGCCGAAGGTGATATTTCCACGATCGGCACGCCAGCCTCAGCCGCCGTCTTCAAGACCACGCCTCGTGCTTCAGCGACCCGCATCGCCGTCTTTTTGTTCTTAGTAAAGAACAATTTCTCGATTCCGCAGATGTCCGGATCGACCCTTAAGATCAAATTCTTGAATGCGATCTCGATCGCCAGCAATCTCTCCGCCGGCGGCAGGTCCTGCTCGGGGACAGGAAGCAGGCCGCTCTCCAAGTGCTCCAGGTCCAACCCCTTTTTCTCTATCAACCCATAGCCGATTCTGGTCGTTCCTGGATCGACGCCGAGGATGCGGATTTTCATGGCAGCGACGAATTCGTCGTGACCGACTGAATATCTTCGATAGATTCCAGTGCTTCGACCAGATTTTCCAAACCTCCCCGTTCGCTGCCAGGGTCTTGTCGGAATTTAGGGACGAACGAGCCGAACTCGTCGTTTTTCGGATCGAATCCCCACCGAACACTTCCCGGTTCGGCTAATTTGGCGCCGAAATCCTTAAGCTTTAATTTAACCTCGTTGACCGTTCGGTTGCTGTTGTCCGTGACGGCATTGATCAAAATAGCGACGCCGCCCGGACCGTAACATTCGAGCAGAACTTCCTCGAGATTGGCATTTTTATCCTTGGCTTTTTGGATCGCTCGTTCGATGTTGTCTTGTGGGACCTGGATCTCGCGAGCCTTGATTATTAGGGTCCGCAGACGCGGGTTGAAATCTGGGTTGGGTTCGCCGCGGGCGGCGACCGCTATCGCGTTCAGGATCTTCGCGAAGGAAGTGCTCTTCTTTTTGTCGTTGACCCCCTTCTGGATCTTGATCTGTTTCCAGTGGCTGTGGCCCGCCATAACTATTTTTTATTCGGGAGCGTGAAGAAAAATTCACTTCCGCGGCCGATCTCGGACGTAACGCCGATCTGGCCGCCGTGGCCCTCAATTATATTCTTCGCGATGTCAAGCCCCAATCC
>CAYRVA010000047.1:0-4434 GCA_964427645.1 uncultured Candidatus Saccharibacteria bacterium
ATGTTAACCAGTACGACACGATCTATTTCTACAAGCTATTCGGTGTAGATAACCAGCCCTGTTTCTGGCTGCCGATAGACTTCGCAGCAATTATGTTCGGTGCCGGCAAGGACCCGGAAGCGCTCCTTACCCTTGCTCGCAAACTTGGCATCAATACCAAGCAATACGTCCAGCACAATGCCTTGGATGACGCCAAACTTCTGCGTGATTCTTACCTAGAGTTTTTTAAACAAGCCGCCTAGAAATAAAGCTAAAAATGCCGGAGCATCATAAAATATTCGCCGCTTCATACCTTATTCTCAAGAAAGATAATAAGGTTCTGATGCTTCGCCGGTTCAACACCGGTTTTAAGGACGGCGAGTATGGGCTGCCGTCGGGTCATTTGGAAGAATGGGAGCATCCAAGCGATACGATCATAAGAGAGTCTAAAGAAGAGATCGGAATCGACGTCTCGCCTGAAAGCCTTCGTTGCGTTCACGTGATTCAACGTAGAAGCGGCGAGCGCGATCCGCGGGAATACGCAGATTTCTTCTTCGTTTGCGACGCATGGTCGGGAGAACCCGGGAACATGGAACCGCATAAGTGCGATGATATGCAATGGTTCCCGATGGATAATTTACCTTCCAACACGATCGGGTATATTAGGGAGGTATTGAATTACATTGAGTCAGGTGAATTCTACAGTGAGCAGTAATGCATATGACCATCGAGGAGAAATTATCTCAAGTAGGCCAGCGTAACATTTGCCCGGTTGGCGTATTTTTGCGGAACGGCAAGGTGCTATCTGGTTTAAGGAATTACACTGCCGCTCATCTTAATGGGGATGACGGTGAAGATTCTAAGCGGAGAACCATTAGTGTCTGGACTTGCCCCGGTGGTAGATGCGAGGATGGCGAAACCATAGAGCAGGCGTTGAGAAGGGAAACTTTAGAGGAGGTAGGTGTGGATAATTTCAAGATATTAAAATATCTAGGCGAAGCCCCCGGCGCCAAACAGGGAGATATTGTGCCGATATTCATTTGCGAGACAGATCAAGAGTCAAAATTAATGGAGCCGCACAAATTCACCGGTTGGCAATGGTTTGGCCCTAAGGCTTTGCCGGAAAATTATATAAACCCAGCGGTTAGAAAAATAATTGCCGATCTGCTTTAATCTTTAAACCAATGAAACTCGAAGTAGGTATAGTCGGTTTGCCAAATGTGGGAAAATCCACCCTGTTCAAGTTGCTCACAAAGCAGGAGGTGCACATCGCGAACTATCCTTTCGCCACGATCGACCCGAACGTCGGTATCGTCCCGGTTCCGGACGAGCGCGTGGACAAGCTCGCCGATCTCACGCATTCAAAAAAGAAGATCCCGGCCGTCGTCGAGTTCTATGACATCGCCGGTCTCGTGAAGGGCGCGAATAAGGGGGAGGGACTGGGCAACCAGTTTTTGGCGAACATCCGGGACGTCCAGGCCATCGTCCACATCGTCCGCTGCTTTACTCAGGGCGACATCGTTCATGTCGAAGGCGGCGTGGACCCGGTCCGCGACATCGACACGATCGAAATGGAGCTCATCTTCAAGGACTTGGACAGCGTGACGCGCGCGATGTCTAAAGTGGAGGGGGAAACGAGAAGCGGCAACAAGGAGGCCATTGCGGCGCTCGAGGAAATTAAGAAGGCCAAGTCGGCTCTCGAGGCGGGAGAACTTTTGACGGATAAAAAATACGTCGAGGTTTTGAAAAATCCGCGCATCGCCGAACTCCATCTCCTCACGGGCAAGCCCCAGCTTTTCCTCCTGAACGGCGCGCCGGAGGAAGCAAGCGATGCGGTGAAGCAGAAGATAAAAGGAATGGGCTTCGAATACGTCGTGGCGGACCTCGCCGACGAAACGGCCGTGCCGGACCTGATCCGCGCTGCTTACGCCATCCTGAATCTCATCAGTTTTTTCACGACCGGCGAGGATGAAACGCGGGCCTGGACGATAGAAAAGGGAATGAAAGCGCCGCAGGCGGCGGGCGTCATCCACACCGATTTCGAAAAGAAATTCATTCGCGCCGAGGTGGTGAACTGGCAGAAACTGATCGAAGCCGGCAGCTGGGCCGCGGCCAAACAAAAGGGCTGGCTGCGTCTTGAGGGCAAGGATTACGTCGTCCAGGACGGGGACGTCATCGAAGTCCGGCACGGATAGAATCGGACGATCTCACAGTTGACTTTTATCTAAATTAATATTATAATTGGCACCGAAACTTGAAAATTGAAGACCGGGGAAACCTTCTTTCGAAGGTTCGATTATTTCACCTAAGCTGGAACAAGTTTGCGGCTTGGGTGAAGTAATCAAACCAAAAATTAACAAGGAGGTTCAAGTGAGAAACTTTGAGTACTTTCGATCGTCGTATGTAGTAAACGACGGACAGATATACCCGTGGGGTGTGATACGGATTGTGAGTTATGGAGCCATAAGAGAACACGATGACACCGACGGCACGTCTGTTTTAAGCCAAGGTTTGGCAATGTGGTCCCCAAAACTCCTAAAGTACGGTGATGGGAATTTTTATGCCCAAATCAACGAACGCGGCCGCAAAGTCCTCATCCGCCGGAAAGCCACTATGAAAAAAGTAGCCTCGATCCGTTTCAAGGATTTTAAATCCGGAGAGGTTGGCAGACATGACGTCGGTCAGGATGGATTCCTGTACTACTGGATCGACATGGGTTACAAGGAATGGGGCGTCAGCAGAAAACGTGACAACCTCGAGATGGATAAGAGATTGCGAAAAGCCATGGCCGGCGAGGACCCCGGGTATTACGATAACAGCACATTCACCCTCGTGGATAAAAAGTACGCCGGACAGCAGGTGATTGCGGTGAACGATAGCGGACACGGTAAGACGTTCGCTGTCTACACGTTGCAGAACGAAAGTATTCCTTTCCAGGAGTTATGCCCCTTATCTTTCAAGAAGTGGGGGAAAACTTTCGAGCCCAGAGATCACAACTTCATAACAGACCCGTTCTTGATGGATTTAGCTGCAGGTAATGCAATTGTAATAAGGCCTCGTGCTCTTCAGAGCGCGGGGCCATTTTATTTCTCCTTGCTCGTGAAGAAGAAGAGCGCGAGGGCGGACATCAAAAGGCCGAAGTCGCGGAAAGTGACGTCGTCCACGCCGAAGAAGACGAGAATGGCGAAGAAATCCAGAAAAGCCAGAAAAGAAAGAATGGGCAGAAAGAGGCCGATGACCAGCCCGAGACCCAGGGCCAGCTCGAAAGCGCCGTGGATATAGACGAAAGTTACGGGACTTACGATATGCCCGAGCCATTGAGGCACGAAACCCGTCCAGCTTACTGGATCGGCGATCGCGTGGGCGCCGGCGTATATGAAGACCAAACCCAAGCCGATTCTCAGGATGAGAACGGGAGAGATCTTTCTCGGATTGGATGATAAATCCACGGATTTATTATATCATTTCATTATCAAGCGATGCCTTACGAATTGACGCTGGAACACTATCAGGGGCCCATCGCGAAGCTCCTGGAGCTCATTGAAGAAAAAAGGCTCGAGATAACGCTCGTGGACCTGGCCGACGTGACGGGCAGTTTTTTCAAATATCTGAAAAAGCTCGAGGCCGAACATAAGGACCACTCTCTCGTGGCCGATTTCTTGGTGATCGCCTCCAAACTCCTTCTCATAAAATCCAAGGTCCTTTTGCCGACATTGCCCCTCACCGAAGAAGAGGAGACCGACATCCGGAATCTCGAGGCCCGGCTCCTCGTTTATCAGGAGCTCAAGAAGACCCTGGTTTACATCAAATCCGGCTGGCATCCGGCGCCGGTCCTGATGACGCGCGAGTTTTTGATGACCAAAGCGCCGGCCTTCTATCCGCCCTCGAAGATAGGGCCGGGCGATCTCAAATCCGGCTTGCAGAACCTTCTGGGCGAGATTGAGAAGTTCCTGAAGCCCGTCGTGCGGGTGAAAAGCGAGATAATCAACCTGAAGGCCAAGATCGAAGAGGTCTTCGCCCGTTTGACGGAGAGACCGATAGGTTTCGGCAAGCTCAAGGACGGAAAAGGTAAAAGCGAGGTTGTCGTCCTTTTTCTGGCCGTTCTGCATTTGATCCGCGAGCAGCTGATTTCGGTCGACCAACCGGGCCAGTTCGGAGAGATCACGATTGTAAAAAGCGGCGGCCCGGCCTAAAATGTCCAAACAAGATCAACCAATATGAACGACCAAGAAAAAGTTGCGGCCGTAGAAGCCCTGCTTTTTTTCCACGGTGAGCCGATCGCGCTCGCGAAGATCGCCAAGATCACCGGTTTTTCGGAGAAGGAGTGCGGTGAACTGGTCAAGGTTCTCTCCCAGAAACTTTCCGCCGATCCGGAAAGGGGGCTGATGCTGCTCGAAGATGACGGCGCGGTCCAGCTTTCGACGAAACCGAACCTGGCCTGGCTCATGAAGAAGC
>CAYRVA010000048.1:0-4423 GCA_964427645.1 uncultured Candidatus Saccharibacteria bacterium
CGTGATGGTTGCAGACCGATTCGGGCTTCCATGGTCTCAATTTCTTGTCTGGTGCCCCCGGTAGGAATCGAACCCACATCCCCGGTTCCGAAGACCGGTACTCTATCCATTGAGCTACGGGGGCGTCCGCCTCATTATCGGCCGGGATTGGCAAAAAATAAAGGGAAGGTTAGAATTAATGGCGATGAAGCCGAAGATACCGAAGGTTGTCAAAGGAATCGGTGCAGTCCTCGCTGCGGCGGGGTACAAGGCGTATCTCGTGGGCGGCTGCGTCCGCGACCTCTACCTTGGTCGGGAACCGAAGGATTGGGACATCGCGACCGATGCCGCTCCGGAGGAGATCCAAAAAGCTTTCCCGGAGAGCGTCTATGAGAATACCTTCGGGACGGTGGGCGTGAAAACGGGGTCCGAAGACGAACGCTTGAAGATAATCGAGATCACCACCTTCCGTTCGGAAGGCCGCTATACCGACAAGCGCCACCCGGACGAAGTGAAGTTCGCGAAGACCGTCGAAGAGGACCTTTCCCGGCGCGACTTCACGATCAATGCGATAGCGATGGACTTGGCGGACAAAAAGGAGGTCTTTATAGACCCGTACGGCGGCGAAGCGGATCTCAAAAAGAAGATCGTCCGGACGGTGCGCGAGCCGCGCGAGCGCTTCAACGAGGACGCTTTGCGCTTGATGCGGGCGGTGCGTTTCGCGGTCGAGCTCGGATTTGAGATCGACCACCCGACGCTTGAAGCCGTTAAAGACCAAGCGGGGCTTTTGGAGATGATCGCCAAGGAAAGGATCCGGGACGAGTTCGTGAAAATAACGATGGCCGACCGGGCGGCTGAGGGAGTCATCTTTCTCGAGGATACCGGGCTCCTGAAGTTCATTATTCCCGAGCTCCGGGAGGGGATCGGTTGCGGCCAGAACAAGCACCACATCTACACCGTTTTCGACCACAACGTCCGGGCACTTAATTACACCGCCGAGAAGAAATATTCTCTCATCGTCCGTCTCGCCTCCCTCCTGCACGACGTCGGGAAACCGCGCTCCAAGCGCGGCGAGGGGCCGGATTCGACGTTCCACGGCCACGAAGTCGTGGGAGCAAGAATGGCGCTCAAAATAATGGACCGGCTCAAGTTCGGCAAGGAGATCACGGACAAGGTCGTCCACCTGGTCCGCTACCACCTCTTTTATTACAACGTCGGCGAGGTGACCGAGTCCGGCGTCCGCCGCTTCCTCGCCCGGGTCGGTCCGGAGAATGTCGACGACCTTTTGAAGGTCCGCGAGGCCGACCGCATCGGTTCCGGCGTCCCCAAGGCCTTTCCGTACAAACTGCGCCATCTGCTTTTCATGATCGATAAGGTAAAAAGGGATCCGATCGAACCCAAGATGCTCAAGCTGCGGGGCGACGGACTGATGGAGATTTTGAAGATAGAGCCGGGGCCGAAAGTGGGCCGGATACTCGCCGTCCTCTTGGAGGAAGTGCTCGATGACCCGAAGCGGAACGAAAAGAAATATCTTGAAACGCGGGCCGAGGAATTGGGAAAGCTGCCGGACAAAGAACTGGTCGCCCTTGCCCATAAGGCGCGGGAAGCCAAGGATGAGTTCGAAAGCGGCGTGGAAGAGGGAATGAAGAAGAAGTATTACGTTAAATAGATCATGAGCGACCTGGACTTCAAAAACGAAAAGATCTGGCGGGTATTGGCCAATTTCTGGACGGTAATTTTCATGATCTTCATCGTGGCCGATTTCGTCCTGCAAAACCGTTTCGAATTCCTTACGGCTCCCTTGAGCGTCATTTATACCGGCATTTTGGGCCTCTACGCCGCGACCAAGGAATTCGACCGGTGGTACACACGAGAGTCGGCATCCCGGCGAGCTCTTCGTCATCGCTTGGACGGTAGTCGTCTTCGGTATCGTTCTCGCCTCCGTGATTTTGAGCGACCATTACCAGGTTTCTTCCGAGACCATCGCCGTATACATCATGGTCCTTTCCATCTTCGCTCTGACGCAGAAATCCAAGCGCCTCCACGCGAGGAAGCACCGCAAATAGGGCGAGCAAGGCAAATTGCCAAGAAGGCGCGGGTGATATAATCTGATAATCGTCCCGAATTTCGGGGAGGAGTATGCCGGTAGTACACACGCTTCGGGTGCGTGCAGACCGGGTTCGATTCCCGGCTCCCCGACAGAGAGCAAAAGGCGCGGTTCGACCGCGCTTTTTGCCGTAGATCAAGCTTTGACATAATTATATATTTATGTTAGTATATAATAACTCCGTGGACATTCTACGGGGCGAAAATTAACCACAGACCTTTAATAAAAACCGGAGCGTTTCAGCTCCAAGGAGCAGAAAGTGAAATTCGATCTGATAATTACCCACCACCGGCCGCATTTGGACGAGATAGTGGCCATCTGGCTTTTGCGCAAGTTCGGCAAAACCAGATATCCCGGCGTCGGTGACGCTCGTTTGGAATCCTGGTCGAACGGCGGTGCCACGATCGATGGGCGTCCCGCCAGCGACTATGAAAAAAATGGGATACTCCTCGTTGGCGTCGGCGGTGGTCGTTTTGATGAGCACCCGGGCGTCAACGTCGAACGCAAGCAAGGCAAGTCAGCCGCCCAATTGGTGGCCGAGGACTTGGGCGTCGATGACGAACCGGCTTTGGACATGATCCTCGATTTCGTTAACAAGAACGATATTAAGGGTTTCGGGAACCCGCTGGATCTAGCCAATTTGGTCCTCGTGATGTACCAAGATCATCCGACCGACGAAGTCATCGCTTGGGCGACCGTCGGCGTTGAGGCCAGGTATGCTGAAAGGCGGAGTTTCTTCACCGAAGCCAAACGAGAGTTCGAAATGAAGGCTCGGGTGATGGAAGTGCCCCGTCCCAGCGGCAAGATCAAGATGGCCGTCATAGAGTCGGACAACGATCAGGTCGCCAAGTTCGCCAAGTCCAAAAGCGGTTGTAACGCCGCCTTGGTCATCCAAAAACGTTCCACCGGGAACGTTCAGATCTTGGTGAACAAGAAATCCGGCGTCAGGATCTACGACATCGTCCAGATGATCCGCTATGTCGAGCAGGAGATCAGGGGCAAGATCGTCACGACCGACTGGGGAGCTCTCGCTTCCGAAGGCAAGGTGGCCGGAGCGGAAAACTGGTTCTTCCACGAGGAGGGTCAGATGCTTCTGAACGGCAGTCTGACGGTCACGGACATGCCTCCGACCCTGATCCCGCTCGAACGGATCGTCGAGATCGCCAAGATCGGCCTCGACAACGGTTCTTTCGAACCGGGATTCGCGGCCCGCTGCCTCAAAGGTAAATGCGCTTCGAGCCGGAGCAATCCGTGCCCGTGGTACGCCTACGGCCTGCACCGATGCCGGTCGCTGCGATTCCAGAGCAATCATAAATAAAAAAGGGCTTCTCCGCGACAGCTGTTGCGGTGAAGCCCGATTTTTTTGATATAATCTGGATACTCGCATGAAAGTAACGGTTTTCGGAAGCAGGGGAGAAGAAATAAGGAACCTGATCGACAATTATGGTCTCGTGGTATCGGATGACAAGCCGGATTTCGTCATAAGCTACGGCGGTGACGGCACCCTGATGAAGGCCGAGTTCAAGTATCCGGGCGTGCCGAAGATAGTTCTCAAAGCCAGCCGAATATGCAAAAAATGCGAAAACCTAACCAACGATGAGGTTTTGAAACGCGTCATATCCGGTGAATATTCCTTGAGGGAGATTTGGAAGCTCGAAGTCGGCTTGAACGGGCGGAAGGTCTACGGTTTCAACGACATCATTGTTCATAATGCCGACTTGCGCCATGCCATTCGCTACCGGATCTCCATCAACGGCCAGGATATCGGCGACGAAGTGATCGGCGACGGCGTCGTCGTCGCCACCCCGTTCGGTTCGACCGGCTACTACCGTTCCATCACCCGGAGCTTCTTCGAGTCCGGCATCGGCCTGGCTTTCAATAACAGTACGGAGCCCATCGACCACATGGTCCTCAGGGAAGGGGACGTGATCGAGATGGATATAAAGCGAGGTCCGGCCGTCGCTTACGCCGATAACCAATCGGATAGTCTGGACCTTAAAGAAGGAGATCGCATCCGGGTGGCAAAATCCGAAAAATCGGCTAGAATAGTCAGAGTTTTATAAGGGCCTATGGTCTAGTGGCAGAACGGCGCATTCGCATTGCGCAGACGGCGGTTCGATTCCGCCTAGGTCCACTCGCATGAAGGAAAATAAATTAATCCTTAAAAGCTTCATCGACGCCGCGGCGACGTTCGTTTACGTCTCGTTAGTCGCTCTAGTCGGCTTCAATAGCCAAGCCATCTTCGGCCGGGACCGGCCGGACAGCTTCCTCATGCCGCTCTTCGCGCTCCTGCTCCTCGTTATCTCTGCGGCGGTGACGGGTTTTCTTGTTTTGGGA
>CAYRVA010000049.1:0-4402 GCA_964427645.1 uncultured Candidatus Saccharibacteria bacterium
TCCACCTTCCGCAGGCCGTCCTCGAGCATTGTTACCATTCCCTCGCTCCGGGCCAGCTTTTGCAGGTTATCCAAACTGAAATCAGAACCGATAATTAGCTTCCGCACGTTTTCATTTATCTCCAGAACCTCGAAGATACCGGTTCGGCCGTAATAGCCGGTGTGGTTGCAGGCGTCGCAGCCCTTCCCCCGGTAAAAGGTGTGGGGGATCTTTATTCTTTCCCTGTCCACGCTCATCAAGTCCAGTTCTTTGTCCAGCCCGGCGATCAGGTCCCTGCTTGGCGTGTAGGACTCTATGCAGGCAAGGTGGATCCGCCTGGCCAAGCGCTGGGAAGAGACTGCGTTTACGACCGCGGCGACGAGAAAGGGCGGTATACCCATATCCATAAGGCGAGGCACGGCAGTCGCCGCATCGTTCGTGTGCAGCGAGGAAAGAACCAGGTGGCCGGTCAAGGCCGACTGGACCGAGATATTCGCTGTTTCCGCATCACGGATCTCGCCGACCATGATGATGTTCGGATCTTGACGCAGGATCGATCTGAGTCCGGCCGCGAAAGTGATGCCGGCCGCCTGATTGACCTGCATCTGATTCACGTAGCGCATATCGTACTCGATCGGATCTTCGATGGTCACGATATTCACCTCGGGCTTGTTCAAAACGTTCATTATTGAATAGAGCGTGGTCGTTTTCCCGGCACCCGTCGGGCCGCAAACGATGACCATGCCGTAGCTTTTGGAAACGGCTTCGGAGATCAGCTTCACCGTATCATCGCTCATTCCGAGTTCGGCGAAGGAAAGCGGTTTCTGGGCGGCCGAAAGCAAGCGCATCTCCACCTTCTCGCCGTAGAAGGTCGGGATGATCGAAACGCGCACGTCCACGGTCGCCCCGCTCACGTTATAGCGAAAACGGCCGTCTTGAGGATGGGTGTGCTCGTCGACGCGCAAATTGGAGAGTATCTTGATGCGAGCGACGACAGCTGCATGTATCTCCTTGGGGACCCGAACGATCTCATGGAGGATGCCGTCGACCCGGTAACGAACGAGCACCACGTCGTCCAAGACCTCGAAATGAATATCCGAGGCGCGGGAAGCGATGGCGTAGGACATGAGGTTGTCGACGATCGCCACTATCGGCAGATCCGAAGCGGCCTCCTTGAGGTCGCCTTTCGCTTTGACGCGCAAGGATTCCCGAATGCTGTCTTCGATGATCTTCTTAAAATCCTGGGTCAGTTCCCGCTGATATAACAGGAAACCGCGGTTCAGATCGTCCTCGGTCGCGAGGAACGGCACGACGGGACTGCCCAAGCGCAAGGTCAGGAAATCTATGGTCTCGAGGTCGGTCGGGTTCTCCATTGCCACTTCGAAACGGCCCAGCGAGTCCCGGCCGAAAACAATGGCGTTCCTCTGACGAGCGATGTCCTCCGGCAAAAGATGGAGGATCTTTTCATCGATGCCGACCGCGCCCAAATTGACCCGCTCAACCCCCAAGGCCCGAGAAAGGAGCAGATAAAAATAGTCCCGGTTGACGAGCCCTTGGGAGATTATCGTCTCGGCCAAACTCTGCCTTTTGTGCTCGGCTTCGCTCGCCAAAGCGTCGAAAGCGGACGCGTCTATCGCGCCGGCCTTGACCAAGATCTCCTTGAGCTTCGCGGGCGGCAGGTTGATCATCTACCCGCTAATTATAACTTAAAGCGCCTGGGTTAAGTAGCTGCCGGTCTCGTAAATCCCCGTGTAGATGCCACCGTCCTTTGAAACGACATCCGCGCTTCCGCTATTCGCGAACTTGGCGCTCTCCATTAAGGCTTCGAGCTTGTAAACGCCGGCGGTCGAAGAAGCGTAGAAGGCGTACTCGCATACCGTGGACGAAGCACCGGTGTTCTTGCAGGCCCCGGCATTGTTCGGGTCCATCGGTTCACGCGAGAGCGGCGCCCCCGAGGCGATCTTTGTGAAGTCGATCGGTACCCAGCCGGTGCCCATAACGGACGTCGAGGTCGTGACGGCGCAAGCCGCTCCGCCCGGACCGGTCGCCGGCGCGGCGGTGCAAGTGCTCGTTGTCACCCAGTAACTAGAACCATTGAGGACGTCGGCGGTCCAGATCGAGAGCGCGCTGTTTAGCGAGCTCATATCGGATATCCTCGTCGTATCCCGGCCTTCCTTGATGAGTTCCGCCGGATTCAAGACCAGAACGACTGCGACGGCCAAGACCGCAAGGATGGCGATCACGACCAGAAGCTCGATAAGGGTAAAACCTCTCTTATTTTTACTTTTCCCCATTTGTTACTTTCATTATACCATAAAAAAGACCGCCCGGTAGGGCGGTCTTTTTCCTATCTCAGCAAAACCGATCAGTACGGGTTAGAGGGATGCCCCTACGTTGCTGCCGGTCTCGTAAACGTTAGGATAATTTCCACCGTCCTTGCTATTGGATGTTACATCCGAGCTACCGCCAGCATAGAATTTGTTGCTCTCCATTAACGCTTCGAGCTTATAAGAGCCCACTGTTGACGACGAATAGAATGCGTACTCGCAAAGTGCATTCGACGGCTTGCAGCCAGCCGTCCCGTTGTTCGGATCGATCGGTTCCCTCGAAAGCGGTGCGCCAGAGGCTATTTGCGTGAAGTCGAGTGGGATCCAACCAGAACCAGCGACGGTCGCCGATGATGTGGCCGTACAACCGGTCGTCAGTCCAGGCGCAGTGCCAGAAGAGGTCGTATAGCAACCGGCGGCAGGCCATTTAGCTCCGGCATTACCGGTCGTGCCGCCAGCCGTCGGATTCAACACATCCGCCGTCCACAAGGCGATCGCGCTGTTCAACGAAGCCATATCCGAAATGCGGGTCGTATCCCGGCCTTCCTTGATGAGTTCCGCCGGATTCAAGACCAGAACGACTGCGACGGCCAAGACCGCAAGGATGGCGATCACGACCAGAAGCTCGATAAGGGTAAAACCGCGTTCTACTTTTTTCATTTTTAATTTCGGTGTTTCGACCATTTGACCATTTTTCATCAATAATTTACGAAAGTTAGATTACTGCCTATTTCGTAGGTGGAGCTGCTCACGCCGCCGTCGCCCGTCGTAACGGCGGACGAACCGCCGTTCGAGAACTTATTGCTTTCCATGAGCGCTTCAACCTTGTAAATGCCGGGCGTACTCGACGCGACAAAAGCGTATGCGCAGAGAGCGTTCGTCACGCCCGCCACTCCGTGGCAGGAGGCGATGTTGTTGTTCGGATCGACCGGCAGTTTTGAAATGGGAGATCCGCTCGATATCAAGGTGAAGTTGATCGGAATCCAGCCGGCGGACGTACTATTAACACCTGTCGTCGTCGCGACGTTCCCGCAAGCCCCCCAGTTCGACCAGCCGTTCGCGCTGCTGATGAGCGCCGTGCACCAAGTGACCGGGCTCGCTCCGACGGTCGGCCACTGCGAAGGGTCGGCCCCTAGAACGTCCGTATAGTAGAGCGAGAGGGCGCTGTTAAACGTCGCCATATCGGAGAGCCGATTCGAATCCCGTCCCTGTTTCAAAAGTTCCGCCGGATTCAAGACCAGAACGACTGCGACGGCCAAGACCGCAAGGATGGCGATCACGACCAGAAGCTCGATTAAAGTAAACCCCTTTTTAACGTCGGCCATTATCTACTTGATTAAGTATACCAAATCAGGCGCTCAAGAAATCCTTGATCTTACTGACCAGATCCTCGACGGAAAGCTGGGCTTTAACGAAATAACCGACCGCCCCGAGAGTCTGACCCCTCAAAACATCGGATTCTTGGCCGAGATTCGAGATGATAACGACCGGCGGCTGGGCCATTGTCGGGTCGTTTTTCATCATTTCCATCACCTCAAAGCCGGAAAATTTGGGAAGGATGATGTCCAAAAGAACCAGGTCCGGTTTGGTGGTTTTCAGGGCTTTAATGGCTTCCGCTCCGTCCCGCACCAGATCCACGGTATAGCCTTCCTTTTCTAATCGCTGCTTCAAGACGTTCGCGAGCATCGGCTCGTCTTCCACGAGAAGGATGTTTTTCACCTGTACTTCCGGCATCGGAGATATTATAGGATATTTTTCCGTACTCGGACACCCTATGAACCTTGCCCGGCCAGCATACCCAAATCGTTGCCGACTTCGTACCAGTACTGGCTGCCCCCGCCATCTTTCGAAGTCACGTCCGCACTTCCCCCGTTCGCAAACTTGGCGCTTTCCATAACGGCGTCTAGTTCGTAGTGGCCGGCCGACCCGCCCGCACCGAATAAGTACTGGCAAGCAGTCGTGGCGGAGCCGCCTGTACTGCAACCACCGCCGTTACCCGGATACATCAGCAACCTTGGCAACGGCGGCCCGCTGGCTATCAGGGCCAAATTAATTGATACCCAAACACCACCGTCCACTTACGTAATGGGCGATGC
>CAYRVA010000050.1:0-4359 GCA_964427645.1 uncultured Candidatus Saccharibacteria bacterium
GGAAGTGAGATAGTATATCTATAAAGTCAGACAATGGCTCTGGAAAGACTGGAAAAAAGATTGCGCGCCCGGGCGCGGGGGAAAACCCGGCGTTCGTTGCCAAGGGAAGACGAAGTTCCCAAGTGGCTCAAGCGTTTGGTCGTCGGCGGCGGGGCGCTTACCCTCATCGTCGTGGTCATCGGTCTCGGTCTCGTTCTTTTTTACACGGCCGGCGGACGAGGGGTGGTCGTCACGTTGACCATCCCCCAGACCGTCACGCGCGGCGAACCATTCGACGCCCAGGTCGAGGTGCTTAACAATACCGGCGCTTCCCTTCAAAACGGAACGATCGAGATCGACCTGCCGGCGAACGTCGTCAATTACAACGGTCAGAGCGCGAACATCCTTTCGGACCAAGTCGGCGAAGTCGGCGTCGGCGGTTTGAACAAGAGGACCTACTCGCTCTTACCCGTTGGCCCGGTCGGCGAAAGCGAACCCATCACCGCCGTTTTTAATTACAGTGCGAGCGGCGGAGCGGAATTTCAGGACCGGTCGACGGCGGAAACGACGGTTCAGAGTGCGGCGTTCAAACTGACCGCCTTGCCGCCGACCCAGATCCTTTCCGGTTCGACTTTCTCGATCAAGGTGGCTTACGAAAACGACTCCGATTTCAACTTCCCGGCTATGACGCTCGCCGCCGATTATCCCGATAGCTTCAAATACGATTCTTCCGACGTCGCGCCGGCCTCTTTGAACAATTATTGGCAGCTTGGATCTTTGGCGCCCCATGCTTCCGGTACGGTCACGATCACGGGACACCTCATCGATACGGCCTCGGCGGCCGTGTTGCCCTTGAGACTTTCCGCGACGTTCGGCGGAGAGGACTTTCCGCTCGCCGAAACCAGCGTTTCCTTGAACCCATCTCCTCCGCCGGTCTCCTTGAATATCCTCGTGAACGGTACAGACGCTTATGTGGCCAAGGTCGGCGATACTTTGAACTACCAGATCCAGTACCAGAACGGGAGCGGTATCGCTTTGGCGAACGCCGCGGTGAAGGCGACTCTCGTCGGTGACATGCTGGATTTCTCGACCCTGTCGACGAACGGGGCTTTTAGCCCGAGTGCCCAGACCGTGACCTGGAACGCGACGAACGCTCCTTCCCTCGCTCTCATCCCGCCGGGCGGCAGCGGGGAGTTCGACGTGCGGGTGGCGTTGAAGAACCGATTCAGCGCCTCGCGTTTGAGCGATAAAAACTATTCCGTTCAATTGAGCGCCGTGATGACTTCGCCCACCGTGCCACCCTATCTTTCCGCGACCCGCACGACGGCGCAGGCGATGGTCACAACCAAGATCGCCGGGATAGTCGACGTGTCGGCTACCGGCTATTACCGCGATGCCGGCAGCGGAATCGTGAACGCGGGGGATCTGCCCCCGAAAGTCGGCCGGACGACCGATTTCACCGTCCATTGGGATATCACTAATTATTCGACGGACATATCCGGTGTCACCGTTTCCGCGCCGCTGCCGCCGAACGCGACTTGGACGGGCCAGGTGAAAAGCAACGTTACGGAAACGCCGACCTATGATCCGTCGAGGAACCTCGTGATCTGGGCGATCGACAGCGTCCCGGCCGGACGCGGCGTTCTGAGCGATCCGGTCGAAGCCGTTTTTCAGGTGGCGGCGACGCCGACATCGGACTACATCGGCTCTTTCGAGCCTATCCTCGGTCCAACATCTCTTTCCGCGACCGACAGCTATACCGGACTCTCTTTACAGAGCGGGGATACGGCCGTAACGACGGCATTGCCCAGCGACTCGACCGTGAGCCAAAGCCAGGGAATCGTCGTTCCCTGACACACGGAAAGGAGGAGCCGGAAACGAGCGCGGATTGTAAGTTCCGCGCTCTTTCATTAAAATCCATCTATATGGACCTTTTCGAAAAGATAGGCTCGCTGGCGAAAAGGCGCGGCTTCATCTATCCGGGTTCCGAGATCTACGGCGGTCTTGCGGGTACCTGGGACTACGGTCCTTTGGGCGTTGAACTGAAACGCAACATCAAGAACGAGTTCTGGAAAGCGATGGTCCGGGAGCGGAGCGATGTCGTGGGCATCGACGCCGCGATCATCATGAACCCGAAGGTCTGGGAGGCCTCCGGCCACTTGGAGTCATTCTCCGATCCGCTCGTCGAGTGCAAAAAATGCCACCACCGTTTTCGGGCGGATCAAATTCAGGGGGACAAGTGTCCGGACTGCGGCGGCGATCTCACGGAACCGAAGCAGTTTAACCTGATGGTGGAGACCTACCTCGGCGTCGTGGAGGGCGAAAAGACGAAAACGTACCTGCGGGGCGAGATTACCCAGGGCGTCCACGTCAATTTCAAGAACATCCTGAGCTCGACGCGCGTGAAGATTCCCTTCGGCGTCGCCCAGATCGGCAAGGCTTTTAGAAACGAGATCACCCCCGGGGGTCTCACCTTCCGCTCGCGCGAGTTCGAACAAATGGAGCTTCAATACTATGTAAAGCCCGACATGAAATTGTCGATGAAGGTATTCGACGAGTGGAAGAAAACGCGGATGGAATGGTATCTCGGCCTCGGCATGAAGAAGGGCAACCTGCGTTTCAAGGATCACGAAGAATTGGCGCACTACGCCAAGGCCGCCTGCGACATAGAGTTCAAAGCGGACGGAGAATGGAAGGAGATGGAAGGAATCCATCATCGCGGCGATTGGGACGTCCGTCGGCACCAGGAATATTCCGGCGAAGACATGCAGTATTTCGACGAGGAAGCCAAGGAAAAGTACTGGCCTTACATCATCGAGACTTCGGGCGGCGTGGACCGGGCGACACTCTTCTTTCTTATGAACGCTTTCGAAGAGGAAAATGCCGGCCGGGACGACGAGCGGACGGTCCTTCATCTCCATCCGAAACTCGCTCCGTATAAAGTGGCCGTTTTCCCGCTTCTCGCCAACAAGCCGAAACTGGTCGAGCTCGCGGAAAAGATAGCGGGCAGGCTGCGGAAAGACATGATGGTCGCTTGGGACGCGCGAGGGAACATCGGGAAGCGGTATCGCGCCCAGGACGAGGCCGGGACGCCTTTTTGTGTCACCGTTGACTTCGATTCCCTGGAGAAGGACGACGTCACCGTGCGTGACCGGGATACGATGAAGCAGGAGAGAGTGAAGATAAAAGAGCTTGCCAGCTACCTGGGAGATCGCTTACAGTAGAAGGACAGGCGGTCTACCCTTAAATAGGAGATGAAAGGTCGGGGGACGATAAAACAAGTCTAATCTTTTTTAAGGCCATCTTTAGTCGGGATGGTTTTATTGTTTAAAAATATGAGGAACAAACTTTTAGTTTTGAGTTTCGCGGCCTTGATCGCCGCCGGTATTTGGCTCCCCGGAGTGGGCCAAGCGCAAACAGCCGCGAACAATTTCGGTATCACGCCCGGCATGTCCGATGTCCAGGTCATTCAGATCCTGACCCAGGTGCTCACCCAGCTTATACAGCAGATCCAGGCGCTCATCGCCCAGAGGACCCAGATGGGTACGGCGACCAACCCGGTGTCTCCGGCGGCCACATCGACGGGCTCGCTGCAGTACATAACGTTCACGTCCCCGGCCTACGGTTCGGTCGGAACGCAAATGCAGGTAGGCCAGAGCTATAACATAAGCTGGAGCGACATTAGCGGCGTTGCGTTCGATAACTATCAGGTCGAGCTTTGCAATACATCGAGCAACGTGTGCATCACTTCCGGTTTGACTAATTCGGGTTACGTCCCGGCCGGTAAAGCGCCGAACATAGGATTTGTTCCGCCGGCGAATATACAGCAGCTTCTCGGTCCGGCAAGCTCAAACGGTTTCTATTTCACGGTAGATGCGGACCAGCAGCTCGATAACGGGAAAGAGAACGTGGTAGCCGATGGTAAGAGCGGCAATTTCTCCATTGTTGGCGTTGGGGTCCAGCAATCTTCGCAAGCCCCGACCGTCTCCTACACTACGCCGACGTCGGCGTCGGCGGGTACGACCGTTTATGTTTACGGTTCCAACTTCGACAATCTCACATTCATCGGTTTCGACGGGGTAAGCGGGCAATCGATCGCGCCGTCCGCGATTATTTCGTCGAGCGAATTAAGCTTCGTGGTGCCGTCGTCGCTCAGCATCGGCGCTCACTACATAGCGGTCGCCGAGAAGGCCGGCGCGTACCCTTTAAGCAACCCGATAATATTCAACGTTAATCCCCCGACGGTCACCGCAACGGCCTGTTCGGGCGCGACGACTGATGTGGTCGAAAACGCTTTGGGCAACCCCGGCGGCACGGGACCCTATGAACAGCTGGGTCTAAATATTTCCGCCCACCCCGAGATACTCAAATACCGCATCC
>CAYRVA010000051.1:0-4267 GCA_964427645.1 uncultured Candidatus Saccharibacteria bacterium
GGTTTCAAATTCTCGACCTACGCCACCTGGTGGATCCGTCAGGCCGTGACCCGCGCCTTGGCCGATTATTCGCGCACGATCCGCATCCCGGTCCACATGGTGGAGACGATCACGAAATACACCCAGACGAAACGCGCCCTGATGCAGGAGCTCGGCCGCGAACCGCTTCCCGAAGAGATCGCGACCGAAATGGGAATGGATGTAAAGAAAATCCACTACATCCAGAAGATATCGCAGGAGGTCATCTCGCTCGAAGCGCCGATAGGCGAGAGCGAGGATGATCTGACGCTCTCCGACTTCATAAAAGACGAACAGTCACTTAGTCCCGACCAGCTGGCGAACCAGGCGCTCCTCAAGGACCAAATACGTGAAATATTGGACGATCTTACGGAGCGCGAAAGAAAGATACTCGCGATGCGCTTCGGCTTGGACGACAACATCCCGCATACCCTGGAAGAGGTGGGGAAGGTCTTCGGCGTCACGAGAGAGCGCATCCGGCAGATAGAAGCTAAAGCGCTCGACAAGATTAGGACCCATCACAAGGCGAAGAAATTGGAGGGATATTAGTTTTCAACAGCTCGGTTCCGAGTCATTACCAACGTTGTTTTTCGCGACGATTCAGAGAAATTAATACGTCCTGTGTAGGGCCATATTGTAACCAATAATAGCAGATACAATGCTCAAAAAAATGCCAATAATACAAAGCAGTACTGCTGCCACAGCTCGCTGATGATGGTCTGACTTTAAACTTAATGTGCCAAGCACGATACCAATTACTTGAATAGGTAGACCGAGAATAGGAATTAAAGCAGCAAAAATGCCAACAATCCCCAAAACCAAAGCCGACGTTGAATGATCGCTTGTTTTATGTATTTGAGTATCGGCCATAGTAACAATTGATTAGTGTTTTTCTGCTTTACACTTTAAAATATTATTCTTGGAATGGTTTCGCTTTCTGTTTAAAAAAGTTGGATGCTCCTACGTTGAAGCTCTTCCTCGCTAGTAAATCTTTCCACTTCTATGCCATTACCACTGGCTACCGATGTGTGTTCGGAGAATCCTGTATCGCCAGTCAAAACATTAAGTTTATAGAGTATAAACACCCCTCCTTCTTTCCGAAAAAACGGTTGATCAAGATATTGCATCAAGATGATTATAGCACTTTACGCGATACGGGATAAAAATATAGGGGTGGGCATAAATTGTAATGTGTGTATTTTAGTCTAATCTCTCTTTATTACCACGAGCGGGCCGGCTTTTTGGATGATGGTCTGCAGGTCGTTCTCTTCGACAGCCCCTTCTTCGATAACGACCGGATTTTCCTGAACGCGGCGGGAGGCGGCGTGAATCGTCCGGCCATCGCCGATGTATAGAATGACGTGGCCAATGCCCTGCGGGAAATTGCGGTTATAGAATCCGCGCACGCCGTGAAGGAAGAAGAGATCGCCGGCTTGGATGTCTTTAACGTCGACGGGAACGCCCGCTTCCGCCTGCATGATGGTGCTCCTCGGCAGTTCGATACCGGCTTGTTTGAAAATATATTGAATGAACGATGAGCAATCGAAAAAATCCGGGGCTTCCTCCGGTTTTGCGCCGTATTTGTACGGTTTGCCGATAAGCGTCTTGGCGAGCGTTATTATCTTATCCCTCTGTGTGTTATCCATCGTCAATTAATCCTGTCTCCTGTCGGGCCAGGCAGAATCGAACTGCCGCTATACCCACCCCAAGGGTACGGACTACCACTATCCGATGGCCCGTTTTTCGTATTTCAGTATTTAGTATAAAGTGGAAAGTAGCAAGTATGTCCCCACACCGCGGTACAGTTTTGAATGGGGAACGGATCGGAAATTTTAAAACCAGGAGGAGATATGATCTACATCCCGCCGGGAACCCAGCCGCCTTGGCTCGGGGAGGACGCATCGGATGTCGAATATCCGATTTCGCAATAAAAAACGGTCCCGAGAGGGACCGTTAATTTTCCTTTAAGCCTTGGCCGTCGCCCGTCGCGTGAGCGTTTTGAGGCATTTGACGCAAACAAGCGTGCGCTTGCCGTTCAAGAGCCGCGTCCATTGGAGATTGGCGCGTTTTTTACCGCTCTTTGTGGGGTTGAACTTTCCGCGGAGCTTGATCCGCGTTCCGCTGATCTGAAAAGATTTTCCGCATTTGGCGCACTGTCTCATAGCAAGGTAAGAATAGGAGATTCCGCGGATGATGTCAATGACTGTACCGGAAATTACCGCGTTGCCTTGACTTAGTAAGATGATAACTAAAAACAAGAAGGAGGAATTCCGTGAGAAAGATTTTCAGTATTCTTGCAGCCGCGCTAATGCTTCTGGCTCCGACTGCCTCATTTGAACAAACGGTGATCAGCAGCAACTTTTCCGTTTGGGCACCGAACAGGACAGTGAACTCTGGCTGGTGGATAGAGGTGCCAGTATACCTCTATGGCGTACCCGGTCAGCAGATCGAGGGAGTGGATTGCAGGGTAACCTATCCGTATCCGATGTATTATGCGCCCGGTGGCTACGTTGCTACCTGGCAGTTTCCCGGAGATTGGTGGTACGCCGGCAATTACGTTAGTCCGGCACAGGACTCTTTGCACTTCGCGATGGTGGCTGGCAGTCAGTTTAGCTTCAACACCCTGTTCCTCGGCTATTTTTCTTTTTATGTAGGGAATTTAGTCCAAGGTCAAACCGTCAGGTTGGGCATATCGCTCTCAATCGCCGAGAAAGTGAACGGCAAGGATACGCTCGTAAACGTCGCCTACAGCGGCGGCTATATCAGCGGCGGTCCATCTGTGCTGGTCGGCGACGCCGATAACGACGGCTCATTCACCGTTTTGGATCCGATAAGGGCTCTGGAAATATCAACCGGTCAGTACCTTGCGTCGTTTCTCGATTCTTTGAGGTGTGATGTGTCTGGAGACGGACAGATCAGTTCATATGACGGGTACGAGATGCTCATGCATGAAGTGTATCCATGGTGGACATTCGAAGTTCTCGGGAATGGCTACAGCGGCGCTAAAGGCAACACGTTGCCTGCGGCTCCAGGGTCGTTGGCCCCGATCGCTATCCAGTTAAACGACGTCGATGGTGGAGTTGAGGTCAGCTTTCCTGACACGGACACCATTACCTGTGCCGATCTGAAGTTTTCTTCGGCAATAGATGTCGACCAGGGAATCAAGAACGGCGGGATGTTTCAGACGAGCTCCGATTCCAAAAAGATCAGCTTTGCGTCCGAGAACGGGATAAGCGGTAGGATCTGCTTTGTTCCGAACGCTAAGGCGCAGGATCTGCTCGTGACCGGGTCGATTGGCAACGGAATGAGAATTACCGTTGTCCGCAACACCGTGACATCGGTATCCGGTAGCTCTGCCAGTGAAAAGAATTTCGCTTAACGTTCTAACCAAGCACCGTTTGCTGGTAGCTTTGGGTGGTGAAATCGAATTTGTAGTAATTGGCCGATGACGGCGCACCGACCTGGATGATCACCGATGTCGCTGAAGGGTCGACTTTAAACACGGCCGTTCCGGTCATTCCTCCCTGGGGCGGCAGGGAGTTCCAGTTGCCGGTGGTCGAAACCACGGTTTCGTTGTTCCCGGAAAGGTCGACGATCTGCAGGAAGTCGGCCGGGTTCACGGCGCTGTAGCTCGAAGCATTGGGAGTATAGGCCTTCATGCTGACGGTTACCGTGCCGTCCGGCGCTTCTGTGACGCTCTGGATGGTTATCGTGACATTGGTTTGCGGTTGGAGCACCGGGCTCGATTGAACGGTGAAGAGAATGTTCGCCGGCACCGATACGCCGCCCGTCTGCGGAGGCTGCGTCGGCGTCGGACCGGTAGACGTTGCGGTCGAAGTGGGTGCCGAACCGGAAACCGGGGTCGATGTTGCGGCGGGAGATGAGTTCAGAACGACCTGTTGAAGCGCGCTCAACTGATTGAACAAAACGTAAAAGCCGACGATGACGATGATGGTAAGAATTATCAAGAAAATATAAATTGTCGTAGCGTTTCTCATATTCTTATTATATCATTACGGGGCAGTGGCCTTATTGGTTTTCTCCATCATCGTCCTTATTTTTTCCGCCGTCGTTCACGAAGTGATGCACGGCGTAGTGGCCGACAAACTCGGCGACCCGACAGCGCGACTCATGGGCCGGCTGACCCTGAACCCCTTGAAGCATTTGGATCCGTTCGGATCGGTGATCCTGCCGCTTCTTCTCGCGCTACTTCCGGGCGGCATCGTTTTCGGCTGGGCCAAACCCGTTC
>CAYRVA010000052.1:0-4157 GCA_964427645.1 uncultured Candidatus Saccharibacteria bacterium
GGAAAGGATACGTCGGCTTGAAACCGCTCCAATCGTAATTTTCCAGCGCGCCGGCCGGCAAAACATCAGCCGCAGCGAGAGAAGCGTCGATGTCCTTGAGCGTCGCTCCTTCCGTGACGGTCACGTTCGTGACGTTGGCGCCGCCCGACGTGAAATCTCCGACGATCTGAGGAACGCTCATTGAGTCCGACAGAACGTAAGCGCCGGGTTGGAAACGTCCGGCTTTGCCGGTCAAAAGAGAATAAAGTTTGAACACGGTGATGGATTTTATGAGACCTTCCTGCGACAAGCGGGCGCCGATATCGCGAAAGCTCTCACCTTTTGCGATCTCGAAGACCATTGAACCGCTCTTCGTCAAACTTGGCTGCAAACCGTAGAAGAAGTACGCCAAAAGGAGGATCAGGACCAGGACTCCTCCCAAGACAACAAGAATGCGCAGGCTAAGCAGCCCTCTTTGTTCAACGCGAGGATTCAAGTTTAATATGTTGAATAATACTCACTAGCACGGCGACCGTCAAGAGACTGGAGCCGCCGTAGCTCACGAAGGGCAATGTGATACCCGTAACGGGCACGAGACCGAGGTTGGAACCGATATTTATCAAAAACTGGACGAAGATTATCAAAAAGGCGCCTAAAATCAGGAATTTTTCTTCGTTACTGCCCGCTCGAAGCCCTATAACCACTAATCTATAGAAAAGGACGATGAATGTCAAGATAAGGAGGGACGCCCCCGTAAAACCCCACTCCTCCGTGAAAGCGGCGAAGAGAAAATCGGTTTGAGCCTCCGGAAGGAAATGGAGATGGGTCTGGGTTCCCTCACCGAAGCCTTTGCCGAAGATTCCGGCGGAGCCTACGGCGATCTTGGCTTGAATGACGTTGTAGTTGATGCCCAAAGGATCGCGGTTCGGCGAAAGGAACGCCGTCAGCCGGTCTTTTTGGTAGGGCTTGAGGAAGAACGACCAAAGAACGACGAGCAGGACCAACGCCACCGTAAGTCCGATGAAAAATCGTTTTTTGTTGATGCCGCTCATCAAAATGAATCCCAGCCAAATCGAAAGGACGATGATAGTGGAACCGAGGTCGGGGTGGATCGCGATCAGAGCCGCAGGAAGAACGGCATAAAACCCGGAAGTGAAAAGATACTTCGTCCGCCAAGCGGCCACGTGGCGCCGCGTGAAGAATCCGGCGAGCAGAATGATGAGCGCGAGCTTGGCGAGTTCCGCCGGCTCGAATTGGAAACCGCCGATCAAGATCCAGCTCTTCGCGCCGCGGATGACGCGCGACTGGAGATTGGAGACTATGAGGAATAGAACGCTCAAGGCGTAAAGGCCATACTGGAAGACCGGCCAACGGATCAGCCAGCTCCAATTTACGAAGGCCCCGGCGAAAATAACCGCAAAAGCTATCACGTACCACACGACTTGTCTCTGGAAAAAAGACCAGTCGTAGCTTGCGAGCGTTACGAGCGATACGGCCGCCAAGAAAAAGAGCGCCCCGATAAGGAGCCAGTCCATTTTGCGGAAACGGTCCAGAACGTTGGCGATCATTCGGCGGCTTTGAGTATCCCGCGGAACTCGGCCGGACGCAAACTTGCGCCACCGACGAGCACGCCGTCGATCTCCGGCTGCGCCAGAAAATCAGCGGCGTTCCGAGCGTTCACCGAGCCACCGTAAAGGACGCGAACACCGAGGAGGGAAAATTCGGCTGCGAGCATTTCTTTGATGAAGCCGCTCGTTTGACCGCTGTCAACCGGATCGTCGTTCTTTCCGGTGCCGATGGCCCAGATCGGTTCATAAGCTACGAGCAATTCTGATGTCTGCAGTGAACCGTCCCTGCTTGCCGGCCGCAGGTCCTCGGTCAACTGCCGCTTGATAAGATTGTAAGCGGCTCGCCTGCCCTTCCGGCGTACGCCCCAGTCCTCGCCGATGCAGAGAACGACCTTCGAACCTTCCTTCAAAGCAGCTGCCACCTTTCCGCCGATCAATTTATCGGTCTCACCGAGCTTACGCCGTTCCGAATGGCCTAAGATGACGTAACGGGCGCCCAGCGCCTTGAGCTGGCCCAAAGAGATCTCGCCCGTCCAGGCCCCTTCTTTTTCCAGAAAGGCGTTCTGGGCGCCGAGCGCAGCATGCTTTAGGACCTTCCCAACCGCATCCAAAAAGACGAAGGGCGGAGCGATAACCGCCCCTTTTCTGTCGCTGGCCTTCGCCAAACGCACCGCTTCCGAAACGGTCCTGGGGTTCATTTTCCAGTTCGCCACGATCAATTTATTCATAGTTTGATTTTACTAGCTTCGGAGTATTTTTGCCGCATCATCCGGATCGACCGTATTGATCTCAATACCAGTCCCGAGTTCGAAACCGGCATCGACGTTCAGCTTGGGTATGATTTCGATGTGCCACTTATAGTGGTGGTGGCTTTTTTTCTCCGCTACGGGAGCGGTATGGATCAAGAAATTATAGTCCGGGTCATGGAGCCGTTTTTCCAGGCGCAAGAGAGCTGATTGAAGCGCGTCGACGACTCCGCCTAACTCTTCGTCCGCCGCCTCCTCGAAATAAGGATTGGGGCGCTTTGGATAGACGCGCAACTCGAACGGTTCGCGGGAGACGTACGGCGCGAGGACCACCGCTTCCTTGTTTTCAAGAACGATCCGCTTTCGCTTCGCGAGTTCGTACTTCATGAGCACATCGTGCACGGAGCGTTTGTGCTTGCGGAAATATTCCTCGGATGTTTCCAAGGCGCGGGCGACGTACGAAGGTACGATCGGCACCGTGAGTATCTGATAGTGAGGATGAAAAACGGAAGCGCCGGCTTCCGACCCCCAATTATGGAAAATTGATATGTAGGCGACCTCTTTTTCTTTCGCCAGGTCGCGGTAACGCTCCCCGAAAGCATGAAAAACCTCTTTGGCGTCTTCGGACTTCAAGTGGGCGAAGTTCTTGAAGTGGTCTCTCGTTATGACGAGCTCGTGATGGCCCGCTCCCTGGATCGGCTCGTAAAAGCCGTTGCGCTCGCTCTTTACCGGCCTGCCACCATGCACCACGGCCGGGTATTTGTTCGCGACGACGGCGAGCCGCCAATCGGACTTCGGTCCGGCAAGATATATCGGCGAACGATCGCGGAAGGGGTATTCGAAAGGGCATCGGCTGGCCGGCGTCGGCTTCCGCCTCGGACGCGCTTTTATCTCGTGGGGTCTTGTGCCGCGCCTCGTCGAAAGCAACACCCAATTGCCGGAAACCAGATCGTGGCGAAACTCTGACTTACGCTGCATCTTGTTTAACATTTTGCCTCAAATACTCCCCCCGCGAAAGCCGGGAGCGCACCCTGAAAACGTCGGCGAGCGTGGAAAAGTAAGCCTTGAGGCCGACGGTGGAACGGGCGTCGTTCACCCACCGCACCGGCATTTCCTTAACGCGGAAGCCGTAGAGACGGGCGAGAACCAGCGCCTCGACGTCGAACCCCCAACGGTCGATGACCATGTTGCTGAAGATCTTCTCGGCCGCTTCCTCCTTAAAGCACTTGAAGCCGCACTGGGTATCGTGGATTCCGGGCACGACGAGAAGACGGATCAAAAGATTGCCGATCTTCCCGGGCGCTTGGCGGTAGATCGGCTGGGGCGGTTCCAGTTTCGCCCCTAAAACGGCACGAGAGCCGATCACGACGTCATACCCTTCCTTGAAGAAAGGCATCATTTTCCCGAACTGGTCGATGGAAGTTGAATTGTCCGCGTCGGCAAAGAGACGGAAATTCCCGTTCGCCGCGAGCATTCCTTGTCGAACGGCGTAACCCTTGCCGCGGTGCGCCCGATCACGTTCCCGGACGCGCCGTGGTACGGCCGCACGCTGGAGGAAGCGATCACCTGAGGAGCCGCGCCGCTACTGCGACTTGCCGCGGGCAGCGATGTCCCAGGTGTCCTCGACGCGCCCGCCCCGCATCGCGTAGAGCCGGTCGTAGAGATTCATCGTCGGGTCGCAGTGCGGAGGGAAGAACTCGATGCGCTCGCGCAGGCTGACGCGGGCGCGAGGGTCCCGGATCAGCAGGCGGCCGTGCTCGTCGCCGGCGAACTCGTATTCCGCGCCCGGGCGCTCCACCGCCACGGGTCCGAACGGGCGGTCGGTGGCGAACGCCTTGAACCCGCCGTCGACGATGGCCAGCTC
>CAYRVA010000053.1:0-4046 GCA_964427645.1 uncultured Candidatus Saccharibacteria bacterium
GCGGTCGGGAACACGACAACGGCGGTGACCAAGGGTTACGCCATTGCTTCGGCCGGTCTCGCCGCTCTCGTGCTCTTTAGTTCTTATTCCCGGGAAGTGGCTTCGCTCTTCGGCCAGACCTCGTTCGATATAGAAAACCCTTACGTCCTGATCGGCCTTCTTTTGGGCGCTGCCGGACCTTATCTTTTCGGTTCGATAGCGATGCGTTCCGTCGGCGAAGCGGCGGGAGCGATTGTTGAGGAGATCCGCCGCCAGTTCCATGAGATAAAGGGTCTCCTTGAGGGCACGGGGAAGCCCGACTACAAACGAGCCGTCGATATAGTGACCAAGGCGGCCCTCCGCGAGATGATCGTTCCGGCCCTGATCCCCGTCATTTCGGTCCTCGCCGTGGGATTCATATTCGGAAGGCAAGCCTTAGGCGGATTCCTGATGGGGGCCATTGTTTCCGGCCTCTTCGTCGCTATCTCGATGACCTCGGGCGGCGCGGCTTGGGATAACGCTAAGAAATACATCGAAGCGGGAAATCACGGCGGGAAACACTCCGAAGCTCACAAGGCGGCCGTGACGGGCGATACCGTCGGCGATCCCTATAAGGACACCGCCGGACCGGCGATCAATCCTTTGATCAAGGTGATCAATATCGTGGCGCTTCTCCTGGTTCCCTTCCTCTGATAAGCGAAAAAAAATCCGCCCCGCTTGATCGCAAGCGGGGCATTGTTTTGTCGGTCGAACCTAACGGCCGGCAACAGACTGTTTCAGTAAGAGGGCCTCATTTATAATTTGGCTCGCCTCGAAATCGTCTTCCTCGCCGACGGCTTTTATGAAAGCGTAAGCGAGTTGGGCGAGTTTGCCCACTATCCGTCTCCGTAGTAAGGAAAGCGCCTTTCCTTTGCTCGACGACGACCATAATGTCCTTGTTTCCTGGTTCGTCGACGAAGACTTTTGTGGCTTGAGTAACGTCTTCCTTGGCCATTGCCTCTTCGTTTTCCGTGAGCCACATAAAGGCCGCGTAACGCACCCCTTCATCCTCGTCCTTTAGGAAGGCGACAAGCGCTTCCGTCGCCGACGCCTTTTCGTCGGGATTGCCGTGGCGGCAAAATTCGCCGATTTCGTTTACGTAATAGCACCGTCTCGGCGAACCCTGCATTTGTTCAAGAACGTCTTTGACTCTGTTTTCCATATTTCTCCTTTTCAGGTTTTTGTTTCGAACTCGGCCAAACGAATCGGAGCGTCCAGAAGCCGGCTCTCGACCAAGGTTTCCAGAGCAGAAAGCGATAGAGCCTCGTCGAGTTCCTTCCGTGAGCCGCGAACAGTGCTACGTCAGCCCAATACGGCTGCCCGGGCACTTTCGAGTCATACACCCCTTCAGCCACCGCTCCCTTAAGACGAAGTTCATCGCCACGGAAGTAAAGACGTTTGGCGGCCAAAAAGGACAGCTTTGTTCTGGCGATGTGAGCGGGATGGTCGACCACGATGACCGTGGTCTCGCGTCCGTTGGACAATTTCTTCACGTAAGCCAAACACTCGATCGCGTTGTTATGCGTCCGGTAGGACACATTCTCCTTGTATGTCGGCACGTTAACGGTATGTTCGGCTTTGCAATAATATCGTTCCATTGCCTCGGCTTCGGTGACACCGTTCACCTTGTACCCGCCGGAAAACACTACCGCGACCTCCTGATGCTCGGTGGCATATCCTTGAAGCAAAGACATTAGCGCATCGACGATCGCCGCGCTCATTTTGCTCGGCGTCCCGTCAGAGTGCAGGCCATTGCCAATCGCGATGAAAACTATCAATTCTTTACACCTCCTTCCGGTATTGGTTTGGGAAAATTACTCGAACAATACATTACAACCAAATACGCCACATGTCAACTTCTAGCCTTTGAGCGATTACAGCATAATTCAGTTAATGAGTTTTAAAGGCAAGAACATCTTGGTGATGGGTTTGGGGACGTTGGGTGGGGGTGTCGCGACGACAAGGTGGTTCCTGAAACATGGCGCCAAAGTGACCGTGACGGACATGCGCGACAAGAAAGCGCTCGCTCCGTCCATCAGGACGCTTGGCTCGGCGGCGAAGAAGGTCGCTTTCGTCCTGGGCGGGCATCGCGATGAGGATTTCAAGAAAAACGACGTTATCGTCGCAAACCCGGCCGTACCGCGCGAGAGCAGGTATCTCGCGATCGCCCGCAGACGCGGGAAGGTGATCGTGAACGACGCGAGGCTGTTCTTCGACGAGGTTAAGAATCCGGTGATCGCCGTGACCGGTACGCGCGGCAAGACGACGACGGTGAATTGGATGAACTTCATCTTGAACGCTTCCGGCAAGCGGTCGCTTTTGGGAGGGAACTCTTCTTATGTGGCGCTTTTGGACCTGGCTGGCGATCTCAAGCCGGGGAAGACGGCCGTCGTCGAGCTTTCTTCTTGGCAACTTGAATTCCTGCCGGGCGCGCAGCGCGCGCCGGACATCGCCGTTATCACCAATCTCTATCCCGACCACCTGAACCGTTACGCCGGTATCAAGGATTACGCTGCGGCTAAAGCGGGGATCTTCTCGGGCCAAACGCAGAGACAGGCGTTGATACTGAACGCCGAAAGCAAATGGACCGAATTCTTTTTGGCGCGCAAGCCCAAGGCACAGGTCTACTTTTTTTCGACCCGTTTCTTGCCTGAGGGGAAGCCGGGTGTTTTTATGAAAGGCGGCGCTTTGTTTTTCAGAACCAAGGAAGGGACGGAGGAGGTGGTTTCGCGCGGATCGATGGCGGTTTTGGAGAAGAAGGGAGAGCACAATTTGGCGAACTTCGCTGCGGCCGCGCTGGCTGCCCACCTTGCGGGAGCGCCGTGGTTCGAGATCGCGCACGCCGCTTTCGATCTGCCGGATGTGAAGTACCGCGAGCAGGTCGTTTTGAAGAAAAAAGGTCTCATGATCGTGAACGATTCGGCGGCCACATCGCCCGACGCCGTCGTCGCCGCCATCCGTCGGTTCAAGAATGACGGACGTTTGTTGCTCATGACCGGCGGCACGGATAAGAACCTGGATTTCAAGCCGCTCGCAAAGGAGGTGAAAAAAACGCTCCCGCCGGAGCAGAACCTCTTTCTTGATGGCAGTGCAACAAAAAAACTCCTGAAGGAACTGAAGCGGATGGATTATTTTCGGGGAAGCAAGACGGGCTTACACGACGATCTCGCTGGCATGATCGATTCCGCCGCCCGCTTGCTGCGCCGGAGCAAAAAAGAGAAGTGGGTGGTTTTGTTTTCGCCGGGAGCGGCGAGCTTCGAAAAGTTCAAGAACGAATTCGACAGGGGAAGGAAATTCGATCTATACTGCAGGCAGTTCGTCTAAGAAAGGAGCGTAAATGTACATCGAAAAAGCCTTTAATAACAAACCCCGCCTTGGGCGGGGTTTGTTATTTAATCGGCTTTTACCTTCAACTTCTTCGCTTTCGCCCGGTCGAGCTTGGGCATTTTTATGGTCAGGATGCCGTTTTTAAGCGAAGCCGAAGATTTTTCCGGATCCACTTCGTGCGGCAGGATGACGGTGCGGGAAAACGTTCCCCAAAAAAGTTCTTGGTAGAAATAATCCTTGTCGCTCACCTTGTCGCTGCGCTCACGTTCGCCGCGGATCGTCACCGACTCGGTCGTAATGTTCACCTCGAGCTTGTCGTCTTCGACGCCGGCTACCGTGGATTGGACGACGATATCGTCACCGTCCTCGTAAACGTCGACCGTGAGCGTTCCTTCGCCCTCTTCGGGAGAATCGGGCATTTCCTCGTTTATTTTGAGGGGCGTCGGGGCGCTTTTAACTTTGGCAAGTTCGACGAAGATGTCTTTTTTATCGTTCTCTTCGGACATTTGAATTTTCTTAATTATACCATCCCGATTTGAATCCCCCAAGAGCGATCAGAAGCGGGGCCGGTCCGCCTCTTCGCGTATCAGGACGTCGAAGTCTTTGCGGCCGAAAAGAGCGGCCAAAGCGAGGAAGAGCGAGGGATAAAGTATATTCACGTTCTGGCATTGGTAGATGCGGAGATGGAAGCACGAGTACCG
>CAYRVA010000054.1:0-4016 GCA_964427645.1 uncultured Candidatus Saccharibacteria bacterium
CATCATGTTCGTGGGTGATCAAAACTATGGTCCGGCCCTCTTTTTCGTTGAGCTCCTGGAAAGTTCCGAGGACGATCTCGCCCGTCACGGAATCGAGGTTCCCGGTCGGTTCGTCGGCCAGGACGATCGCCGGATCGTTCACGAGAGCCCGCGCGATCGCGACGCGCTGCATCTGACCGCCCGAAAGCTGGTTCGAAAGGTGATCGAAGTGCGTTTCGTCCAAGCCAGCGGCCTTCAAGGCTTTTTCGGCTCGCTTTTTCCTTTCGTGCTCCGGAACGCCGTCGTAGAGCATCGGCAGCATGACGTTCCTCAAGACGGTCGCCCGCGGCAGAAGATTGAAGGCCTGGAAAACGAAGCCGATCTTTTCGCGGCGGATATCGGCCAGTTCATCGTCAGTGAAGGTCGCTATGTTGCGCCCGTCGATCAGGTATTCGCCGGAAGTGGGCGTATCAAGCGCGCCCAAAATGTGCATCAAGGTCGACTTGCCGGACCCGGAAGGTCCCATGATCGCCACGAACTCGCCGTCCTTGATGGTGAAAGTGACGCCTTTGAGGGCCTGCGTAGCCGCCTCGCCACTTTGGTACGTCTTTTTGATGTCCCGACACTCGATCATATTTGTTCCGTCTAACCGCCTATGCGGAAAACGTGTCCGCCGCCGAGGCCGCCGAAACCACCGGTGCTGTTCGAGGTCGTTTGAGCGCCGGCCGAAGATGCGACCGTACGGACGATCACTCGGTCGCCGTCGTTCAAGCCGCTTAGGATCTGCGTATCGGTATCGTTCGCGATGCCCGTCGTCACGGTCCGCGTTTCCGGAGCGGCGTTCAAGAGAACGCTGCCGTCAGCGAGCGTGCTTGCTATCGAGCTTGAGCTCACGAGAAGGACGTACGAAGCTTGGCCGGAAGTCTTGATGGCCGCGTTCGGCACTTCAAGGGCGTCCGTCGCGACGTTCGTCACGATATCGGCTGAAACGGACATTCCCGGCTTGATCGAGGTATTTTGCGTATCCAGCATCACTTGGACGTTGTACGTCACGACGCCCTGGGAAACCGTACCCAACGTATCGATCTGCGTCACGTGGCCGGCGATCGTGAGGTTCGGCAAAGCGTCGAAGGTCAGCGTCGCCTTTTGACCTAACGCGACCTTGGCGACGTCCACTTCGTTCAAGGGAATCTCGGCATACTGTTCCGGTGTTATCAGGGTCACGATGGTCGTCCCGGCCGAAGCGTTGTCGCCGGCGGAAACGCCGACGTTAGCCACAACGCCGTCGAACGGAGCGCGGATGGTGTAATCCGCCAGCGTGTTCTGAGCATCGGTCAGGCTGTTTTGAGCCTGCTCGATGGATAATTCGTCAGATTGAATGTCGAGCGGATTCGGGCCGGCCAAGAGTTCCTGATAAGAAGCTTGCTGGGTCGCGAGATTCTGCCCCGCCGCGAGAAGAGCGTTCTTGTCGGAACCTAATGTGTTTTCATAGCCGAGAAGCGAAGCAAGGTCGGCGTTGATAGTCGTTAAATAGCTCTGCAGGTTGGCCTCCTGCGTCGCGAAGACCGAGGGTAGTTGTTTGGCGTAGCTCGTGCCGATGTTCGAAGCACCGCCCTGATTGTTCAAGGTCGTGTTGACGAAGTCCAGATAATTTTTGATGTTTTGAACGGCGCTCGCGATCTCCCCGGCGGTGGAATAAGTGTCGCTCAGAACGCTTTCTATCGTCGAAGTGGACGACAAACGGTCCGTATTCTTGTATTCGGCGGCGCTTTGGTTGTAGCTCGCGTAAGCGGCGTTGTAACCGCTTACGGCCCCCTGCTGATAGCCGTCGACGGCGCTCGTATAAGGAGCGACGGCGTCGTGATAAACGTAAACGTTCTGTTGTTTTCCGTTCGCTTCCAACCCGAACAAAATATCGTTCAAGCCGTTCACGATCGTCGGAAAATCTATGTAAGCGCTCGAAATGGCGTTGTAGGCGTTCGTGTAATCCCGCGCGAGCGTGGTCGAAGCGTTTTGGAGCGATTGCTGGGCTTGGAGCAAGGAATACTGGGATTGAGCGATGGTGGAAGTGGTCGGCGGTTCCTGCAGTTTTTGGAGGGCGATCTGGGCGTTTTGGAGGGATGCCTCGGCGTTATTGACCGCCTTGATCTGGTCCGTCGCGTCGAGTCTGGCGAGGATCTGGCCGACTTTGACCGACTGGCCGTTCTGGACCAGAACGGCGACCACGGGCGCCGAGACCTGCGGCGTGACGTTAACTTGTTCCGTCGTCGCGATCTGACCGCTGCCCGAGACCGTGGAGATTATCGTTCCCCGCGAGACCGTCGCGAGAGTATAGCTCGTCGCGCCGCTCGAGGACGCGGCACCAGCGTATATCCGGTAACCGCCGTAGATCACTACGAGGCCGATTAGCGCGGCGATGATCTTGTGCGCGCCGATGAATTTCAAGACATGTTTCATAATGAGGGTTATTGTCCGGTCGAAGACGACTACGGCTCATCGGGAAAGACCCGAATAAACCGAGCGACGATCTGACCCTGGCTGTTCGGAACGCCGATCACGATGATCTGGGAACCGGTCGCTATCCCGCTCGTGATTATTTCGTTAAGCCCCTCCCGGATGGTCGTCGAAGACGACACCGCCACGGTCTTTTCGTTCATGCTGTTGTCTTCCATAACGAGCTGATTGTTCCCTACGCTCAAAACGGTTCCGACGTTTCCAAAGGCCGGCACCGGCGGCGGCAGTTCCCCGACCGCTTGGAAAAATCCCTGACGGGGCTCGCCGAAAAAGCGGCCGTAGTTCGCCGCCCAACCGCTGTTGAAGTTCGCCCGTTCCACACCGATAACTTCGCCGACGCGGAAGACCAAAAGGATCAAGGCCAGCTCGCCTACCGCGATCAACGTCCAGATCAGCCACTTTTTTTCTCTTAATTCGTCAAACATTTTTTAATAATATCGCGCGGTCGATTCCGCCGGCCTTTTTGAAATCGGTAATGGCAAGGACGACCATTGCGAAGAGAGCGCCGGCGGCGATGAGCGCCAGGATCAAAGAGGTCACCGGCAGCGACTCAAAGAGCGACATCAGGAAATACTTCCAGTTGGCGACGACCGACTGGAAATCGGAAAAGACCAATGAGAATATGCGGCCGGAACCGCTGGCTTGGAGTCTCGCGACGAAAGCCTGCCCCGAGGCATAGAGAGCGATCCCGGAAACGGCGGAGCAAACGCAGTAAAGGATGGCCCGGGTCCGCGCCCGCGCTTTCATTTTGGTTTCAAGAAAAAGAATGATGCGCTCCGGGAGCCCGCTCGGCGTCCTCGAAGCCGTTCTTTCCAATAATTTGGAGAGTTTTTCTTCCGACATGATTAAAATAGGCCGCCGGCCATTTGCGCCAACGTCATGGACAAGTCCCCTCCCTCGAAATTAGGCGAAAATCGTCCTCGGTTATGTATACGAGACACCGATGTTTTTGGGTGTGTCAATGTCATCTCCCTCATCGCATTTCCTTTTTGAGGCGGATTATCGCCCGGCGATGGCGGGCTTTTACCGTATCGATCGGCTCGCCCAACACTTCGGCGATCTCGCGGAAGTTCATTTGGTTCAAGTAATAAAGAGAGAGAACGGCCTGGTAGATCGGCGGCAGACCCTCGATGATATTCCGTACTTTGATCTCGATCTCCTTCCGCGCGAAGATCTCTTCCGGCAAAGGAGATTCGTCCGGTACGTCGAACTCGCCGCTTTCTTCATCGCCGAGATCGGTCATGACCTGGGCTTTCTTTTTCCGGAGAAAATCGAAAACTGTGTTCCGGGCGATTTGGAAGACCCAAACCTTGAATTTCTTCGAGGTGTCGAACTTCCACAGGTGGCGCCAGGTCTTGAAGAAGGTGTCCTGGGTCAAATCCTCCGCTTCTTGAGGCAACCGGACGTATTGATAGATGAAATTGTATATATGTCCGGCATAGCGCCTGACTATCTCGTTCAAGGCCCGTTCGTCGCCCTTCAGATAAAGCTCGATGAGCTTCTCATCCGAATCCATGTTATCC
>CAYRVA010000055.1:0-3920 GCA_964427645.1 uncultured Candidatus Saccharibacteria bacterium
ATATGGAGTACCCGGAGCAAGAACGGTATCTGAAAATGATTTTCAATGGCATGAAGGTAGATTCAAAGATAGTTATCCTCGAGGACTCTTACTCTGAAGAGCTGCCTCCGGAAAATGGGGAAAATCGCTGGCGCGCATTCATGGGATTATCCATAGACGACCGCCAGAGGGCCATGTCTGTATATGATTGGGTCGCTAACCGAATTTTGGCAAAGCGTGAACACGTGCCAATCCCATTCTCTTACCGCACGATTGAAAACTGGATATCGCTATTTGAAGAGGTTGGCTTCAAGCCGATTTCCAAAAAGTTTATCGGATTTCCAGACAAGAGGGATATCAACACCCCTCAAAGCTTAATGATTTTCCATAAATGAGAGCGTTTCTTCTCTCGACTTGTCCAGGAAAAAAGTTCGAACGTCCTGTACCACGGTGCACAAATCATAGAACCCATCCTTGCGATGGGTTTTATGATTTTTTGGCGGAGGATTCGAACCTGGGAAGGGGGTCGGGGAAACGGGAGTTTCCCCGTGGTGGAGGTACTGGAACCATAAGGTGTCAGGGAGCGAGTTGCCGCATAGCGACTCGCGACAGGTTCGAATCCTTCCCTGCGCACACTTCGACGAGCTCAGTGTAAACAAATTGTTATAATAATTGAGAACTTATGTCCTCTTTTTTGCGTTGGATCTGGGGGAAAAAGGATGGCCAGAGCTTGGTGGAGATCCTGGTTGGTTTAGCGATCGGCGCGCTCCTCATCGGCACGGCGACGATCGGCGTGGTTTTCGTCCTCAAATCTTCCACGACTAACCAGAATCTCGGTGCCGGGAACGACCTGACCCAAGGGCTCTTGGACAATGCCCAATCTTTCGCCGCAGCGAACTGGTCCGGGATTTACGGTCTGGCGCACGGGGCAAGCTCGACCTATTTTATAGTCGCTTCCGGCACGTCCCTCGTCGCCACGCCCGGTGAAGAGGGGGTCTTGGGGAGCGATGTCACGAGCGGTCTCATCGGCCATTGGGGCTTTGACGAGGGGACCGGCACCATCGCTTACGATACGAGCGGCGACGGTTATAACGGAGCATGGAGCGCCGCCGGGTCTTACGCCACAGGCACCATCGGTGCTTACGCCGGCAATTTCACGAGTTCGCCCTACGTGAATGTCGGGAGCGCCGCCGTTTTCAAGCCGGCGCCGTCGAGCACGTTCTCGGTCTCCCTTTGGGTCGCACCTTCGTCCTCGTGCCTTTCGCCGGTGCAAGGCTGCGGGGCCATGGGCAATTCCAGCTATCTTGTCGGCGGTTACCAATTGGGTTGGTACAACACGAACACTTTCTACTTCGATGTCGAAAACGCTTCGGGAATTTGTACCGGTGGCATCACGGTCCCCACGACGCAGTATTTTTCGGCGGGACAATGGGTTTACGTCGTGGCCGAGTACGATGGCATAAACGGGAAAACCTACATTTACCTGAACGGGTCTCTGGTGAAACAAGGGAATTGCGCGAACATCGGTACCGCACCGAACAACCTTTACATAGGCAAGAGCCCGCAAGGTGGGTGGGTCAGTCCGCAGTACGTCGGATTGATAGACGATGTGCGGATATACAACCGCGTTCTTTCATCGTCCGAGATCGACCAGCTCTACAAGAGCCAAGACTTCTCGCGTTACTTTTACGTCCAAGACGTCTGCCGGACGAACGACGCTTCAAGTTCGATAGTCGGCAACGCTCCCTGCAGCGGTGGCAATTGGGATGACCCTCTCACGCAGCAAGTGACGGCCGTGACCCAGTGGCTTGCCGGCGCTTCGACCGACGAAACGTCCCTTTCGACCTACCTCACGAACTACAACAATTTCACTCTCCGCCAGAGCGACTGGTCCGGCGGCGGCGGCCAAACCGGACCCTTGACGATACCGGATACGCAATATGCTTCGGGGACCAACGTAACGGGAACCTCTACGCTAGGATCGTTCCAGATACAGAACCTGACGCAACAGTGATTTTCGAGCTATAATCAATCAAATGGCGAAAGTACAGAATTTCAGCGAGAAATTGGAAAGCAGTTTCGTCCGTTTGGGGCACGAGGTCGGGGAAAGGGCCAAGACCGTTGAGGCCCGACCGGAGAAAGAGGTGGTCAGGGAATCGGTGAAAGCAATGGCGGAGATCCCTCCGGAGGCCGTTCCGGCGGCTGCGACCGCCTCGGCGTCGGATAATGACTTGCCGTTTTTGCCGGCCTACCTTTCGGACTCGTCTTCCCCAGCCGAGGTCAAACAAGCTGTGGAAGGTTTGATTAACCTGACATTTAAGACCGACATCGAAACGGCCGTACGGGCCGCGAAGCGTTATCCGCCCTTCGTGGAGGACGCGTTCCATGACGCGCTCGTTGACCGGCTCCTGCCGGAGCTCAAGAAGCGCGGGTATTTAAAATGAGCATATTTATCAGTTTCAGCGTCATAGTTCTCCTCATACTTTTCGCCGTTTGGTTTTATTTTTTTTGGAAGAGGCAAAGACGCCGGGCGTTGATCGGCGAGCTTGAAACGCAGCTCTTTTTGATAAAGATACCGCAAACCAAAGCGGAGGGCGCCGAATTCAAGAAGGAGATCGCCTTGACCGAGCAACTCATCGGAGCCCTTTCTTCCATCCAAGAGCCGGTCGCTTTCGAAGTGGCCGTTCCCCATATCGGTCAGGAGATACATTTTTATGTCGCCGTACCGGCCAAGTTCCGGGACGTCTTGGCCCGCCAAGTGCAAGCGCTTTGGACCGCCGCGGTCGTAGAGCCGGCCGCGGACTACAACGTTTTCAATTACGCCGGAGCGGCCGTAGCCGGACTGGTTTCGGAAAAACAGCGTTTCATTCTTCCGATCGCATCTTACGACGAGGCCGAGAACGACACGTTTCTTTCGGTCTTAGGCGGTCTCGCGCGGGTGAACGAGCTTGGCGAAGGGGCCGCCATCCAGGTCATCGTCCGGCCGGCCCAGAAGAAATTCAAAAAGGAGGTCCAATCGGCCCTGAGATCCCTCAAAAGCGGCGGCAAGCTGTCCTTGCTTCTCGAAACGAAGATGGACGTCAAGGCCGGGGATTTCGTCGAAGCCTTCCGGGGCAACATGAACAAGAAGGATTCCGGGCCGAAAACGGTGGACGAAGAGTCGGTAAAGGTAGTGGACGGCAAGCTCAAGAAGCCTCTTTTCGAGGTCAACGTTCGCTTGGTCGCCTCGGCGCCGAGCGAGATGCAGGCAACCTCCCTCCTGGACGGCATCGCTGCCGGTTTTTCCCAGTTCAGCGCCTTGAACCGCAACGAGTTCAAGGTGACCAATCCGCGCAACCAAAGGAGCTTTTTCCACGAATTCTCCTTCCGGGAATTCAGTCCGAAAGAAGCCATGGTCCTGACGAGCGCGGAGGTCGCGAGCATTTTCCATCTGCCGACCTCGTCGACCATGATTCCGCGCGTTAAGTACCTGAAATCACGTGAAGCGCCTCCGCCGGCCAACCTGCCCAAGGAGGGGGTGTTGATCGGCGACAGCGTTTTCCAAGGCGAGACCCGCGAAGTGCGGATCGCGGACGAGGATCGCGGACGGCATGTTTATGCTATCGGTCAAACCGGCACCGGTAAGTCCAATCTGATGGCGACAATGGCCGCCGAGGACATCGCGCGGGGGAAAGGCATCGCCGTCGTCGATCCTCACGGCGATCTGATCGAGGATGTTTTGGGCTTGGTGCCGCAGTCGCGGATGAACGACGTCATCGTCTTCGAGCCGGGAAACCTTGCGCGACCGTTGGGTCTCAACATGCTCGAATACGATCTTGCGAGACCGGAAGAAAAAACCTCGATCGTCAACGAGCTCCTCAGTATTTTCGACAAGCTTTACGATCTGAAGACCACCGGCGGGCCGATGTTCGAGAAGTACATGCGAAACGCCCTGCGGCTTC
>CAYRVA010000056.1:0-3885 GCA_964427645.1 uncultured Candidatus Saccharibacteria bacterium
GGATTGGGCGCTCGAGAGGATCATTTGAGAGCTGGTATCCAAAGTGGTCGTGGATGTCACCGCGCTGCTTACCGCTTGGGAATTATCGTTTATGGTTTTCTGGGTTATGTTCGGGGCGCTGATCGCGGCGGTGAGATTGCCGACCGTCGTTGCGAGAGGACCGACCTGAGAAAGATAGGATGGGATCGTTGTTGAAGCCGTCGTGGTGGCGATGGCGAGCGTACTCGTCGCCCAGGCGAGGTCGGTGCTTGTGGAGCTTACCCCGAGGCAGCCGATCAGGCCCGTTATCGGATCGCCCAGAGTCGCGATGAGCTCTTGGTTGGTGCTCGAGGCCGCGGCAAGCGTCGTCGAGGCGTCGGTGATCGAATTGGCAGCTTGCTTAAGCTGAGCGAGCATTGTGGTCTGGGCGTCGGAGGTTATTTGATCCTCCAGGCTGGTGGCGTTGTTGATGGCTTGCGTGGTCGAGGCATTGTTGATGATTTGGTCTGGCGGCGTACCGTCGTTCGTCGAGCCTCCGCCGGTTGTGGCGGTGCGGATGATCCCCTGAACGCCCTTGACGCCGGCTTTGATCAAGCGGTTGAAGGCGGCGTCGGCGATCATGGCGAGGGCGTTCGTAATATCGGGATCGGAAATAGCCAGGTCCAAGTTGGCGTACAAAGCTTTATTCAAACCTTCCTCGATCGCCCGACCAGGGGTCGCGATCTCGAGCTTGCCGCATTGCCACGAAACCGAAGCGTGGCCAGCATCGCTCAGCTGTTTCAGGGAGGTGCCGACCTGCCTTAGTGTATCGTCGTTTAAGGGCGGCGGGCTGCTGGGGTCGGAATAATAAGATTGGCCGGCCGGGGTCGTGTAGTTTATCTGCTGGGGTTGCGCGAGCTGGGCGTGAGTGTTGTTGTCGACCGGGAACCATTGGTAGCACCACTGGGGCGATTTGAAACCGACGTTCACCTGGGTCTGCAGGACGTTTTGCTGGGTCACCTGCTGGGCGTTGTTGTAGAGAGCGTCCTGAGTGATGATGTCGACGCCATACTGATTGTTCTGCGGAGCCAGAAGCTCGGTGTAGCCGATCGCACCGCCAGCAGAGAAGCTTTTCCGGAAGTCGTTGAAGTTCGCGACGATCGAATTGAGAGTGCAAGAGCTGGGCTTGGACTGGCGACTGGGGGCGGTCAGTTCCAGGTTGACTTTGAAGGTATAAGGCGAACAGAGCGTCGGTACGATCTGCTGGATTGTATCGCCGACCGCTTGGTTCAAGGCCGGCTGAAAGACTTGGGTGGCGAAGTTGGTGATGAACTGCGGGCTACCGCCGTTATTGATCCAGGTGATTATCTCGTCGGTCATCGTGTCGATGAGGCGTTTTTTGAGGGCCGCCAAGGCCACTTTGAGGCCGTTATCGATCACGAAGCGCGCTGCTTGGGCAAGCCAGCCGCCGGCGGTGGCGGAGGCGTTCGTTGCGGCCGAGGCTTCGGCGGGAAGGTCGACGACGAGCTGGGGTTTGAACGAGGTGAGGACCGGGCCGAGGATTGCGGCGTATTGTGCATTAGCGGTCGGCGGGTAAAGTTCGGCGACCATCGTCGCTATGACCGCGATTGTGACCGCCACACTCGCGACTCTTTTGAAAGCGGGTCTCATTTTGATGTGGTGAGCAAGCCGACCTGGTTGTTGATGGTGTTTTGAAGCGTTTGTGTTTCACCGACGAGACCGTCGATTTCGTTGAGGGCGATGTAGGCTTTCAACGGGTCGTTCTGCATATTGAGGATCGCGGTGTAGGCGGATAGCTTCTTCTCCCAAAGATTGAGGTTCTCCAAATGCCAGGCGGCCATTTGAGAAGGAACGGTGAGAGGGAGGAGTCCGCTGACCTCGCTCCTTATGATCGCGACGTACTGCAAAAGCAGCGTCGGATCGTTGTCCGAGACGAATTGGTCTATGGCGTCGCTTAAGGAAGCTTTAAAGCCGGAAAAGTTCTTCGCCGAAAGAGCGCTGAAGGCTTCGATGTAAGCGAGCTGGCTCGAGGTCGAGTTGTCGGTGGCCACGGATATGTCTTTCGCAGTGAAAGACTGGTACGGCAGGTTCTGGTTCAAAGAGCCTGCGATCGTGCTGGCCATCGTATCGACCGACGGGAAACTAATGGTATTCGTGGCGTCCGGTGTCGCGCCGGCGAAACCGTTGTTCATCTGGAGGACGGTTTGGGCGTAGTTTTGGGTCAGGATGTCGGTGAGATTGTCAGTCGCTCCGCCGCCGCTCCTTCCGTTCCCGTTCGAGCCGCTTGAAACAACGCCGCGGCCGGCGCTCGCGGTATAATCCAGGCTGCCGTCCGTCCCGCCACCCGCCTTCGCCGTAACAAGCGGAGCGTTACTTGACGAAGATGCGTTAATGATGACGAAAAATAGGGCGGCCCCGCCCAAAAGAACGATCGCGGCGATTATTTTTCGTCTTTTCATATGATGATTCCATATTAGTATAGCATTTCCAGAGGTCTTTTTAACGGTTTTAAACCTCTCTTAATTGCTCCGCGAGCCTGGTGATCTGGGTGACCGTCAAATTTTGCGGTCGATCGGTCGGGCTCACGCCGAGCCGCCTGATGTTTTCGGCCAGTTCTTCCCTGTTCTTCCGCGGGAGGTTGCTAGCCGCCAGGTTGTTTAGTACGGTTTTGCGCGGCTGCCCAAAAAGGACGGCGATGAAATCGTAGAAAACATCCGGTTCGATGACGGTCTCGGGCAGAGGAACGATCTCTACTACGGCCGAGTCTACTTTTGGTATAGGGTTGAACTCCCGGCGGTCGATTTTGGCCAATACTTTCGGTGCGGCCCAAAACTGGACGCTTGCGGCGAGCAGATTCATTTTAGGCGGAACGGCGCAGACCCTTTTTGCCACCTCTTCTTGGACCGTAAAGATTATTTTCTTCGGCCGCGGTCTCAGCTCCGATGCAATGCGAAGCAAATAGCCCGTCAGGTAATAAGGAATGTTGCCCACGAGCAAGTAACGGGCGGTTTGCAGCAGGCTACTTTCCTTTACAACCAGCTCCGGAAGAACCTTTAAAGCATCACCGGCGACGATTTCCGTGTTCTCGTCGTTCTTGAATCTTTCCTTGAGGAATGCCGCTAACCGCTCGTCCTTTTCGATGGCGATTATCCTGGATTTTTCGTTCATCGTCCGCAGCTCTTTTGTCAGTTCGCCGTGCCCGGGACCGATTTCGATGATGACGCCGTTTCCTTGCGGGCCATAGGCGTCAGCCAGCTCCCCGAGGATCGTTGTGTTACGGAGAAAGTTCTGGCCAATGGATTTTTTAGGCCTCATATTGAAAATAGACGTTTATTTTGTATAATGTCTCCATCGATAAGATTCTATCCAATCTAACGCCTCGGATGAAGGGGGTGATCAAAGCGTCCACTTTCTGGCCGCTGTTTTTGGTTGCTGCGCTCGTCGGCGGAGGCATTATCGTCGACCTACTTCCCCTCCGTGCCGGCATTGAGCTGGTCCGGTCCGTTCCCGTGGCCCCAAAAGCCGACAGTTCTTTTTTGGCGGCTTTGCCGGTCGCAATCGCGAGCGGATTGCCCGCTCAATCGACCTCTTCCCTTCCGGACGACGCGGTCTCCGGCGGAAAAAGCTCCTTTCTCGTCAATGCCACCGCAATATTTGGCGGGAGCGGCCCCTTCCACCGGCCAAAGCCGGCGAAGGCGGCCAAATAGCAGCGCTCATTTCTATTCATTGACCTTGAGACGATACTGGAAAGCCTCGGCTAAATGGTCCCTGCCCACGTTTTGTTTTCCAGCGAGGTCGGCGATGGTCCGAGCCACTTTTAACGTCCGGTAATAGCCGCGGGCGGAGAGAAAGTTCCTTTCCATGGTTTCCTTGAGGAACCTTTCGGCTTCCGGGTCGAGTTTGACC
>CAYRVA010000057.1:0-3873 GCA_964427645.1 uncultured Candidatus Saccharibacteria bacterium
GATTATTTGATCGCCGGCCTTGAGCCCCGCCTTCTCGGCCGTATTGTCCTTAAGGGGTGCAATGATGACGATCTGATCGTTCTGAATGCCGATTTCGGCGCCGATGCCGCCGAAGTTTCCGTTCAGGTCATCACTGAACTTTTGGGCGTCGCTCGGTTTGAAAAAGACCGTGTAAGGATCGCCGACGGCCGCCGTCGCGCCGGCCGCCGCTCCGTAGATAAGGTCCTGATCGGGAATATCCTTGATGGCGTAGTAATTTTGTTTCAAGAGACCGATGGTGTCCCAAAGAACCGATGTGTCCGCGTCGCTTAAGGAAGCGGGAGTGCCGGAGTTAACGATCAGCGCGGCGGTCTTCTCCGCGGTCGTGCGGACGCCGAAAACGAAGCCACCGTAAAAAACCGCTCCGCCCAGAACGAGGACGATGGCGGCTATGGTGATGATCCTTTGGATCTTTTTGTTGGTTGGAGGCATATAAACGATTTTACCGGGAACCGGACTTAAAAGGCAATTTGGGCCAGGGCGGTATATTTGGCACCGCCTCGGCGTCCGAGCGCGGAAACCATCAGGTCCAGGGTCGGCGCGCGGAAGACGAAGTTGAGTGGCTTTTGAAGGTGCGGCAGCGACCGGAGCGGTGTCGGGTTGAAGCGCGCGAGAGTGATGTGACCGTCGAAGCGGTCGTGGTCCTCGTGGCGCCATTCTATCTTCTCTTCCGCCAGTTTCTCTTCGAGCAATTTCTTCAGGTAACCGATGCCGTCCGAAGCGTCGCGGGTAACGTGGGCCCAGATCATGCGCGGCCGGGGCCCCGACGGACCGTAAGAGATCTGCTGCAGCTTGCCCCCCGGAGCCGGAGCGTTCCTTTTGCGGACCGCCTCAGCCATCGCGAGCTCGATCTTCGGAATATCCTCTTCTTCTTGATCGCCCAAAAAAAGAACTGTGATGTGCCAGTTCTCCCTCGGTGTGACGTGGACGGACGACTGGCGCGGCAAAGGAACGCCGTTTAGGACGTTCTCGATCCCGTCTTTGACGTCATCCGCGAGATTCAGGGCGATGAACAACCGTTTTTTCATCAATCTTGTTATTCCAATGAATTCTAGCATAGAATTACGGCAATGGCCTTGAATGAGGAATACCTCAAAGAAATAACGAAAAGGGCCAAAGAAAGCCGCGTTTACAGGAAATACCAGATGACCGGCCTAATGCTCGCCGAGATCCTGGAGGACCGGGGCCACAAGGCGCTCTACATCAAACTGGCCAAGGAGCACGACGAACAAGAATTGCTTTCCCTGGCCAAGAGCGTTGCGGAAAAAAAAGGCGTCAAGAACAAAGGAGCTTATTTCATGCGGCTGCTCTTCGACGGGAACAAGGGGAAAAAAGATGACCGACAAGATCGTCACAATTGATACGAAAAAGAACGAGGACTTCCTGCGCAAAAAGACGTACGTTTTCGATTTCTCGAAACATTCTAAGAAAGAAATAGCCGAGTTGGTGCGGAAAATGAGGCAGGTCATGAAACAGGCGGACGGCGTCGGTCTCTCGGCCAACCAAATCGGCCTCGATTACCGCGTTTTCGTCGCCCAGGTGCCGGACAGCCAGGGCCACCCGAAGTTCTACGCCGTCTTCAATCCGGAGATCTCCAAACTCTCGAAGGAGATGGAAACGCTCGAAGAAGGATGTCTCAGTGTTCCCGAAACCTACGGCCCGACGCCGCGCCATTATCGTCTCACCCTCTCCGGTCAGGGACCGAATGGCAAAAAATTGAGAATAAACGCCTGGGGACTTCTCGCCAGGGTTTTTCAGCACGAGACGGACCACCTGGACGGAAAGCTTTTCGTGGACAAAGCGGAGACCATTTACCATCCGGAGACTGAAACCGCGAAATGAAGTACTGTTTCTTCGGCACGCCGCATTTTTCCGCCGCCGTACTCGAGCGGTTGATCAGCGGCGGCTTGCCGCCGTCTCTCGTCGTGACTAACCCCGATCGTCCGGTCGGCCGCAAGGCCGTCGTCACTCCACCGCCCGTTAAAGTAATCGCTCAAAGTCACGGCATTGCGGTGGTCCAGCCGGAAAAGCTTGAGGACGCCGAACGACAGATCCGGAGCAGCGGATGCGATCTGGCGATCCTCGCTTCGTACGGCAAGATAGTTCCGAAAAACATCATTGACCTTTTCGAGAAGGGCATCATTGTCGTCCATCCTTCCCTCCTGCCGAAGTACCGGGGCGCCACGCCAATCCAGTCGGCGATACTCTCTGGAGACCGGGAGACCGGAACGACCTTGATCTTGATGGACGAAAAAGTGGATCACGGTCCCCTGCTCTCCGGCAGGAAACTCGAAATGGCGGAAGGCGAAACCTATACGGCGCTTCACGACAAACTGGCACAGCTATCCGCTGACCTGCTTCTTGAGGTCGTCCCGAAATACTTGAGCGGCGGTATCCGCCCGAAACCTCAGGACGAAGCTGCGGCCACCTATACCAAGAAGTTCGGAGCGGAAGACGCTTACGTTTCCGAGGCAGATCTCGCAAAAGCCCAAGAAGAAGGCGGCGAGACCGCTGCAGCGGTATGGAGGAAGATCCGCGCCCTTAATCCCGAGCCGGGCGTTTGGACCACCCAAAACGGCAAGCGCGTGAAGCTCCTCGAGGCGGAGCTGGCCGATGGCAAGTTGAAACTGAAAAAAATCCAAAAAGAAGGCGGCCGGCCAGTCGGAATTTAAAGTCCGAGCAGGCCGTTGTAGGAGCCGCGCTGCTGGTTCAGTGTTTGGTTGACGGAGTTCCCGAGCGCGACGGCCGTCCAGATCGTTACGGCGATCGAAATGACGGTCAGGACGAGAGCGACAATGCCGATCTCGCGGGCTTTAGAGTCGCCGGAACGCAGGTATTTCCAAACATACCAGAGACCAAAGGGCGGCAGGAAAAGCGAGACGAAATAAACGCCGATCTGCTTCCAGATCGTGGTTTGGAGCGGTTTCTCGCGAAGCGGTTTGCCGCAGTTTGGACAAAAAAAAGAATCTACCGGAACTACTGCACGGCAAGCGGGACAAATTACGGTTGAAGGTGTATCCACTCCGGTTAAAGCGATATTTCGGCCTCTTCCGATTCTATCAGATCGCCGATCTTCCAAGCCACATCCTCCGGCTGGTCGATGTTCGGTGTCCGTCCTCCGCTCACGCGCCCGTCGGTCCTGGCTCCCACGGCGTTCAAGCCGAAGTTCGTAGCCGTCATCTTGGGATGGATGACGGAAACGATGATGCGGTCCTTGGCGAGCTCCGCCCGGGCGGTCAAAGACAGGGCGTTCAAGGCGTATTTGGTCGAAGCGTAAGCTCCGAGCTGCGGGAAGTAGTTTTTAGAGACGAGCGAACTCACGTTGACGATCATGCCGCCGCCCTGTTCGCGCATTACGGGTATGGTCATCTGCATGGCTCGCAGCGGTCCAACAACGTTCAGTTCGAAAACCTCTTTGTACTTGCCGATGTCAACGGATTCCACCGGGCCGTAGATCCCCTGCCCGGCGTTATTGATCAAAATATCTATCCGTCCGAATCTCTTGAGAGTTTCGCCGATGAGGCGGCGGATATCCGACTCGTTCCGCATGTCCGTTTTCAGAGCGAGCGAACCGGGTAATTGCATGGCGAGGGCGGAAAGCTTGTCCGTCGAACGGGCGGCTAGAACTACCTTGGCTCCCCGCACCGAAAGGAATTGCGCCGTTGCCCGGCCGATGCCGTCCGAGGCGCCGGTCACTATCGCGATTTTGTCCTTGATCTGCATGCTTGGTATTATATACGTATTATGGATCAAAAGATAAAAATATTGGGAATCGCGGGGAGCTTGAGAAAAGGTTCGTTCAACAAAATGCTTCTCCGGGCAGCAGTGCAGATC
>CAYRVA010000058.1:0-3786 GCA_964427645.1 uncultured Candidatus Saccharibacteria bacterium
TCGCTCTTTTCCGCGCGCTTCGCGAGCTCTTTCTCTTCGGCGGACGTAAGGAGCGCCGTCCGCCCGATCTCTTTCAGGTACATCTGGACGGCATCCGGCAGGTCCTGCTCTATGCGCGTCGCATCCTTCAATTCTTGGAGGGATATCTCTTCCAATTTATCCTCTTTCACCTCCTTGATGAGCGGGCTCGATTCCTTTACCTTGATGCCTTCCTTGTCCAAACGGTCGTAGACCTGTTCCAAATAGGCCAGGTTCTTTTCCACCTCCGGGAAATAGTTCAAAACCTCGGCATCCGTGACGAAACCGCGGCTCCGTCCCCGGCGGACGAGTTCTTCGAGGTTGGCCGCGTATTCTTCGGGTACGACCAGCGGCTTTTTCGTCTTCTTCGGCGCCGGTTTTTGGACCTTCTTCGCCTTCCGGACGGTCTTTTTCGGTTTTTTTACGGCTTTTTTCTTCTTTGATGCCATTTTATTTGTTGAGTTCGTTCATTTTTCTCGTTACTTCGGAAAAGCGGTTCAGGAGCTTTTCGGTCTCCGCCTCGCTCGCTTGGGCTTCCGGAGACTTCAGGGCTTTTTTGATGCCGGCGAGCTCTTTTTTGAAACCGAACGACTGAAGGCGGCGGATGAGGTCGCTGAACTCCTTGCACTTTTTGTCCTCGTCCAGATCGCCGAATTCATAGGCGCCCTGGAACTCCAGAAAGGTCGATCCTTCTGCTCCGGGGTCATCGAGAATCGCCGCGTAATTTTCCGGAAGGAGCGCTTGATACTCCTTCAATTTAGCGAGGAATTCGGCGCTTGTCAAAGCGAGGGCGACCAATCGTTTCACGACCGCTGAAACGCGGTCCAGATCAGGAGCTGCCACCGCTGTTTCGTCATCGCCGCCGGCCTTCTCTCCGCCTCCCAGACTCGAGAGTTCCTCGCTCAAAGCGTTCTCGGAGATCCCAGACAGCATCGCCATTTCCTTGATCCAAATGTTCTGTTCCACGGCGCTCTTCAGCGTTTTCACCTCCCCCAGGAGGTGGCGCAGGATCCTTTTTTGAAGAGGGATATCGCCTTCCTTCCAAACCTTGGGCGAGAAGTAGACGCCCATGATGTACTTCATCGCCGGTTTCGCCCAGTCGACCGCTTGCTTGAAGAAGGCTGGATCGGCGAGACAGGCATCGGCCGGGTCCTTGAACTCCCCGAGATCGACCACCTTAACGTGGAAATCCATGTTGTGGAAGTTGGCCAGGCCGCGCTCGAGCGCCCGGAGTCCCGCTTCGTCGTTATCGAAACTCACGAGGACCGTATCGGCCAGGCTCCGCAACCGCTCCAAATGCTGGGGCGTTAGGCCGGTTCCGGAGACCGCCACGATGTTTTTGACGCCGGTTTGCCAAGCCATCAAGAAATCCATCTGCCCCTCGACGATCATGGCGGACTTGGCTTCGGCGATGAACTGCTTGGTTTTGTCAAAACCATAAAGGACGCGCGATTTGTTGAAGATCGGCGTTTCCGGCGAATTTAGGTACTTCGGCAATTCCACCGTCGCGTTCTTTACGGACGAATCGTCCGGCAAGAGCCGGCCGGTGAAGGCGACGGTCTTCCCCACTTGGTTTTGGATGGGAAACATTGCCCGGCCGGCGAATTTATCCCGATAAAGCCCGCGCACGTTCTTTTGAGCGAGGCCGGCCCGGACCACATCGGAAACGTCAAAGCCCTCGTGCAATAGATGGAGGACGAGCGTTTCGCCGCCCGGAGCGTAGCCGAGATCGAACTCTCCGATCGTTTCTTCGGTCAGGCCGCGCGACTTCAGGTACTGCCGGGCGTCGCTGTTTTTAAGCAGAGCCTCTTTATAGAAGTTCTTCGCAACGTTTTGGAGGTCGTAAAGGATGCCGAACTCCCGTTGCTGGGCCGGACTCAAGGTCTGGATCGGAATGCCGGCCTTTTCACCGAGAAAACGGAGCGCCTCGGGAAATTCGAGGTGCTCGTAGAGCATCGCGAATTTGATGATGTCGCCGCCGAGTCCGCAGCCGAAGCAGTGCCAAACGCCTCGTTCCGGCGACACCATGAACGACGGAGTCTTTTCGTTATGGAAAGGGCAAAGCCCCTTCAAGTTCTTTCCCGCGGGAAGGAGGGTCAGATAAGACCGCAAAAAATCGACCAGGTTCAACTTTTCTTTTATTAGGTCCACTTCCCGGCTCATTCGGCATCAGTTTAATCTCCCACCCCCGGAAAATCAAAGTATGGAGGCTCAACCTCCATACTTTCTGGGGATAAAAAAGGCCGCTGGGGCGGCCTAGACGATATTGACTCTTGAGACTATCTTCCCAATCCGGGAAACGCTCGGATTACGGGTGATTATCTCGAAACCGATCTCCGGGTGTCCCGATATGACCATCTTGGTCAGATCGCGAGCTTCAAGGGGTCCGCTGCACGGCCAAGCGTGCCGCAGTTCCCTCTTTCGGCTCGTTTCGTTGAAGACAGTCATCTTCACAACGTTGCCGCCCGGATAAAGATCGGCGAGAGCGATGTTGGCCGGCGTGTTCACCGGGGCTAAGAGCCATTCGGTGTCGTCGTTCGCAAGCCTCTTGCTCTTCTTCGGACGAACTTTCTTTCTCATGTATGTTCCCTCCTCTCTTTCACGCTAAAATCAGTTTCCCTGAATTGAACAGGAACGAAACGAAACAGCCGATCGCCAAACTCAGCATTCCCAGTGTACCCATCGGACCGATCATTACGAGCCAAAGCGCTAACACCGGAGTGAAAAAGCCCCGCCAAAAAGGCGACATTCTCACGCTGAGGAATGCGGCGATGAGACCGCCAGATACCATCTCTAAGAAGCCAATCAGTAAAAACAGCAGTATATTCACGCCTTCTCCTTTTTTGAAAGGTCGAGCAGATTCAAGCTACCACCGCAGGAGCGAATTTTCAAATTTGGATCTTGGAAAAAAGATAAGTGCCGATGCCTAAAAGGGCGGCGGTGATGAGGGCCAAAACGACGAAGTCGGTGCCGAAACCGAAGTTCGCGACGCCGGTCAAGGCGTGACGCAGACCGTCCACTCCGTAGGAGAGCGGGTCGATCTTCACGACGAGCGCGATGCCACTCGGCAAACCCGTGACCGGGAAGAGAGCGCCCGAAAGAAAGAAAAGAGGCATCACGACAAAGTTCATGATGAGCTGGAACCCCTGCATGTCGTCGAGCTGCGAGGCGATGGCGGTGCCAAGCGCGGTGAAAAGCACGGCGATGAGGAACATGAAGACGAGCGCCAGAAGGAAGGTGGCGACGGTGAGATATTCCGGCCGAAAGCCAACGAGGAACGCGAGAAAGAAAACGACGACCCCTTGGATGATCGCGACCGTCGCGCCGCCGAGCGTCCGTCCGAACATGATCTGGAGGCGCGAAATCGGCGCCACCATCATCTCCTTAAGGAACCCGAACTGCCGGTCCCAGATTATTTCAATTCCGGAAAAGAGCGCGGTAAAGAGTATCCCCATAGCGATGATGCCCGGAGCAAGGAAGTCCAAGTAATTACCGCCTCCGGCTTTTTGGAAAACGGGGCCGAGGCCGAATCCGAGAGCAACGAGGAAAAGGAGCGGCTGACCCAAAGAACCGATTATCCTCGACTTGGAACGCAAATAGCGTTTCAGCTGCCTTAACCAGATGATGTAAATAGCTTGCATAAAAGTTTAATGCCGGTTCCAGACCTGCGCCCCGGCGCGCATGTGGTCCGCGCCCGTCGCCGCGTCTTCCCTCAAACCATGGCCGGTCAGGCTCAAGAAGGCCTCCTCGAGAGAGTTGGTCTTCGTC